>JAJZYO010000340.1 GCA_021798075.1 Actinomycetes bacterium | reverse complement strand
GTGATCGCCGGGTTGGGCGCGGTCGTGTTTTACGAGTGCCTCACGTTGGCGACGCATGTTTTCTTGGGGTTCCTCGGTGGTTACAAGCCTCCCACGCCGGCCGGTGAAGGCGATGCCGCCGGCTCGGCCCATTATGTCCGGGAGTGGGCGATACCGCTTGTCGTCGTGCTTGGCGGTCTGATCTCCGGCTTCCTGGTCTTTGCCTGGGCACCCGAGGCCGAGGGGCACGGGACGGACGCCGCCATCGACGCCGTCCACCACAACCCTCGCGCCATCCGCGTCCGCGCCGTGGTCGTCAAGATCATCGCGTCGGCGGTGACGATCGGCTCGGGCGGGTCGGGTGGCCGCGAGGGGCCGACCGCCCAGATAAGCGCGGGGTTCGGTTCGCTAATGGCCAGGGTGCTCGATCTTTCTCCCGAAGATGGCAGGATCGCGGTATCGGTGGGGATCGGTTCGGGCATCGGCGCGATCTTCTCTGCCCCCCTCGGCGGGGCGGTCCTCGCGGCCGACATCGTCTACCGGGACGACTTCGAGTACCAGGCCCTCCTGCCTGGGACCTTCGCTTCGGTAATCGCGTACGCGATCTTCGGAGCTTTCTTCGGCTACAACCCCCTCTTCGCCATACCTGGCGGCTACCACTTGCGAGCCGTGCAGCTCGCCTGGTTTGCGATAATGGGCCTTCTTGCCGGAGCGATAGGACTGCTTTATTCGAAGTCGTTTTATGGCATCGTCTCGCTCGCCCACCGCCTTCCTTACTCGAAGAAGTTCCGGCCCGCCACCGGTGCGGTCTTCACCGGGCTGATCGCATTGGCGCTTCCTGAGGTGCTGGGCACCGGTTACGGGTGGGTCCAAAAGGGCCTTTCCGGCGAGCTTTCGCACATCCCCCTTTTTATAGTGGTCGCCTTGCCCTTTGCCCGCATCGTGGCCACGGCATTTTCGATCGGGAGCGGAGGCTCTGGAGGAGTCTTCGGTCCTGGGATGGTGATCGGCGGTTTCACTGGCCTTGCCCTTTGGAGGGTGCTCGAACCACTCGGGGCCCCGGGGCTTGGCCATGGGCCTGCACCATTTTTGGTAGTCGGGATGATGGCTGTTTTCGGTGGGATCTCTCGTGCCCCCATTGCGGTCATGTTGATGGTCGCCGAGATGACGGGCAGCATCACGCTGCTCGCGCCTGCGATGGTGGCCGTCGCTATCGCCTGGTTCATCGTGGGCCGCGCGGGTGACAGCATTTACCGGTCCCAACTCCCAACCAGGGCCGAATCGCCGGCTGGTCGTCTCCGCGCCGGCTTGCCGCTTCTAGCGACCCTCAGGGTCGGAGACGTCGCGGGCGAGGCCAAGCTCGTACTGAGAGAGGAGACCACGCTTGGGGCGGCGCTCGAGTCTTTCGAGGGTTCAGATCTCCCGGGCGCGCCCGTCATTGATGCGAGGGGGAGTTACGTGGGGAGCGTGGACAGGTCCCATCTGGAGGGCGTCGCTGCGGTGCACCCGGACCAGAAGCTTGCCGCTGCCGTCGACCCCACGACAGTCACCGTGGCGGCGGGCGCGGATATGGAGGTGGGCCTCGAGGCCCTCGTGCAGGCGGGCGGGGGCTGGGTACCCGTCACGAGCGGGGACCGCCACGTCGTAGGGATCCTCTCGGCCAGCGACCTGATAACTGGTTACCACCGGGCTCTCGACGCCTATTCAGGTTACGTCTACAACGTGACACCTCATGCCGTCGCCGTGGAGGAGCGAGTAGGACGCCACTCTCGGGTCGCCGGTCGTCAGATCCACGAGGCCGGGTTGCCGCCCTGGTGCATGGTTGTCACCGTACAGCACAGGGGCGCAATCATTTACGCGACGGGTTCTACCGATATCGCCGTGGGCGATATCGTGAACGCCCTGGTGTCAGCTGAGCACGTGGCCGAGCTGCGCGAGCTATTGCGTGGTGATGGAGGGTCGCCTGCGCGCGACGAGGACGGACAGACCATGGTCTGACGCGGCACAGCGAGCTCCTCCTGGCCAGTGCTCGGACCGTCAGTGAAGGCCTGTCGCCGGGTTCAATCAGGCAGGCGGTCGTGGAGGAAGTCGTCGTACGCGGACAGGTCGAGCAACCCGTGGCCTGAGTAATTGAAGAGGATCACCTTTTCTTTCCCCTCCTCTTTTGCGGCCAAGGCTTCGTCGATGACTGCCTTTATGGCGTGGCCGGTCTCTGGTGCCGGAACGGTGCCCTGTGTCCGCGCCCACATGACAGCCGCTTCGAAAGTCTTTGATTGTGGGTAGGCAACCGCCTCCATCCTCCCCGAGCGGACCAGGGCCGAGATGACCGGCGCGTCGCCGTGGTAGCGGAGCCCGCCAGCGTGGATAGACGGCGGTACAAAGTCGTGGCCAAGCGTGTACATGGGCAAAAGCGGCGTGAGGCCGGCGGTATCGCCGAAGTCGTACTCGAAGCGGCCGCCGGTGAGGGTCGGGCAAGAGGTGGGCTCGACCGCCAGGAGCCGTACTCCTTTGTCGGGGACGAACGGCAGGCTTATGCCGCCAAGGTTGGAACCCCCCCCGCAGCACCCGATGACTACGTCTGGGTGGTCCTCGCCTGCAAGGGCGAGCTGCGTCTTGGCTTCCTGGCCGATGACGGTCTGGTGGAGGAGGACGTGGTTGAGCACTGAACCGAGCGAGTAGTGGGTGTCGGCGCGCCCAGCGGCGTCGCGGACGGCGTCGCTGATGGCGGCGCCGAGGGAACCGGGATGGTCGGGCTTGTCAACCGGGCTCGGTACGACGTTGCCACCCCAGGTCTCCATGAGCACACGGCGGTACGGCTTTTGCTGGAAAGAGGCGCGGACCATATAGACCTTGCATTCCAGTCCGAAGAACGTCGAAGCGAGGCAGAGGGCGCTGCCCCACTGGCCTGCGCCGGTCTCCGTAGACAGCCTCTTCACCCCTTCGGCTTTGTTGTAGTAGGCCTGAGGAACGGCCGTGTTCGGCTTGTGCGAACCTGCGGGGGAGACCGACTCGTCCTTGTAGTAGATGCGGGCCGGTGTCCCGAGAGCGTTTTCGAGCCGGGTCGCTCGTATGAGTGGTGTCGGCCGCCAGAGGCGGAGCACGTCGAGCACCTCGCCAGGGATCTCTATCGAAGGCTCGGTAGAGACCTCTTGGGCGATGAGGGCCATCGGGAAAAGCGGCGCCAGGTCATCGGGGCCCACGGGCTGGCGGGTGGCGGGGTGGAGGGGTGGTTCCAGTTGCCCGGCGAGGTGGGGCAAGACGTTGAACCAAGTGGTCGGCAGCTCGGAGGGCGGGAGGTTCCAGCGCATGGGAAGGAGTCTGTCACAGCCGGGACGCGCATACACTTTCGCCTGCCAACGGGCGCGGGACCACTTCCTCCCGACGCTCGAGCTCTTGGCGGACTTCCGGGGCCATCCTGGCACCCTCAGTTTGAGTGGCGTCGACGAGGTCACCTCGACCGAGCCTGAGCGCGGCCCATATGGCGTGTGCCCTCAGTAACTGGTCCGGGTGCCGTAGGTAGGAAAGTAGGGCCGCCTCCACGCCCGCGCCCAAAGGATCGGCGACGTTGCCCATGACGACCAAGGCGTTGCGACGCACGTAGCGCGGGTCCCGGGTGGGGATGTACCAGCGCCCGTAACGCTCAAGCAGTTCGGCGTCGGTCATCGACAACAGTTCCAACACGTCTAC
>JAJZYO010000339.1 GCA_021798075.1 Actinomycetes bacterium | reverse complement strand
GGGCTTTTCCATCCTGTCACCCTCGTGGCTGTGGGTCGTGATGCCGCTCATGTTCTTGGCGGTCTTCGCCGGCGCCATGGCTCTGTCGCGAGGCCGCTACCTTCGAGTGAGACGGGCGCCGGCGTGGCACTCGGCCACCGTGGGGGTGGCAGGCGCCGCCGAGTACACGCCGACCGGCTTCGCCGGGCCGCTCCGCCATGTGCTCGCCAACGTCCTCGGCACCCGGCACGGCGTCTCGTCGGTGGCCGAGGTGGGTGAAGATGCCGAGGGCGGCGCGCACGTCGTAGCCACGGCAGAGGTTGTCGAGCCTGTGGAAGCCTACCTCTACCGCCCTCTCCTCTGGGTGGCCCTGCGCGTGTCCGGCCTCGCCCGACGCCTCCAGTCGGGGCGGCTGGCCGCTTACGTTGCCTATATGCTCCTGGCCCTCGTGGCCCTGCTGGCCCTCGTCGCAGCCATGAAGTAGTTCGGGACGGTTCGCCACCTAGTCCCGGGCCGGCGGGGCTGGCGCCGGCCCGAAGATGCTCCAGTAGGAGTCCTGCCCGTAGCTGGTCGGGAGGGGCTCGCCTTCGACCAAGCGGAACGTCCGGCTACCGTCGGGTAGCCGTTCGGCACGGAGGAACAAGGCGTCGCCAGGGCGCTCGGCGAAAATCCCTTCGGCCAATTCGAACATGTGGGTCACGAAGCCCACCTTCACGCCCGAAGCGGTCATCGCCTTTATCACTTGGTAGGCGATCTCGGAGCCCTCGCGCTCGTTGGTCGAGGCGAAGCTCTCGTTGCACAAAAGAAGGCAACCCGGTGTTATCTCGCCGGCGATCACGCTCATGCGGGCGAGTTCCTCGTCGAGTTTGCCGTGCTTCATGGTGGGGTCCTCTTCCCGTTTGAAGTGAGTGAAGACCGCAGGGCAGACACTTGCCGTGAACCTCTCGGCCGCCACGAACATGCCGGCTTGCATCATGAGCTGCGCCAGCCCGATGCTGCGCAGGAACGTCGACTTGCCACCCTGGTTGGCGCCAGTCACCATGAGAAGGAGCTTGCCGTCGGCTCGTACGTCGTTGCCGATCACCTGGGCGCCTTGACGCAGTGCGAGCCCGGGGTCGTAAAGTCCCTCTGAGGAGAGCGCCACCTCGCCGGTGGGCAAAGGCGCGGGGAAGCACCAGCCGCCCCCTTTGGCGGCAATTCTGTCGGCCAGGTTGAGACAGCCGACGTAGTAGGCAAGCTCGGCCGACAGTTGAGTGAAGAAGGCCCGCACCTGCTCGACGGACCGCGCCAGCACGCTGGCCACGCGGTTGAGCGCCCTCGCTCGGATGTCTTCCAAGGCCCGGAGGCCGGCGTCGTCCCGCGAGGCTATCTCGAAGCTGTAAGCGCTCCGGCCGAAAGGGCCCGAGCGCGGCCTTGGGCTTTTGGGGCCGGGACGGCGGAGCACGAAACGGCTTAGCGAGTTACCTCCGCCGAGGCCTGCGCTCGCCAAAAGACCGTTGTGGAAGCGCAGCTCTTCCAGGTGCGAGTCCAAGACGCCCAGGTAATCGTCATCGAGTTCGGCCGAGAGCAGCTTGAAAAAGCGGGTGAAGCCCTCAGACGAGAAGCCGCCGGCGTGTTCGTCGCCCTCCTGGCGCAGTTCTCGGAGGTGGGCGAGGAGGATGTCCGCGGCGTTGAGGGCTCGCGAGAGGATCGACTGGGGTGCGTCGCTATAGAGCCCCCAGACCCGC
Source organism: Actinomycetes bacterium (assembly GCA_021798075.1). The sequence goes on along the minus strand of JAJZYO010000339.1, from coordinate 1,995 downwards.
CGTTCAGCCTCCACGGCCTCCACTGCCGTCCGGTACAGGCGGCGGACAACGTCTGGGTGACCGAGGCAGTCGCCGAGAACGGCCTGGCGATAGTAGATGTCGTCCGGGTCGGTGAGCCCGAGGAGTAGAGCGCGCTCGGACGAGTCGAACACGCGTCGTTCGTCGCCTGCCATCGCGTTACAGATTGCTCCCAGGCCGAGGTCCTGGAGCACGGCTGCGGCATTGGAAGGTAGCGGAGACGACAGGTCGAAGTCGGCATCGGGGTGCATGAGGTGGGGCTTCACCGGCTCACCCTTTCACGTAGTTCTCGGTAGGTGAGGGCGTACTTTCGGGCTAGCGCCATCGCGTAAGCACGCCCGTCGGCTGGCCTCCGAGAGACCTTGTAGGTGCGCACGTCGGGGTCGTCCGGCGCCACCTCGGCGACCGCGCTCACGGTCGCCTCGTCGAGGGAGGCCAGTTCGTCGACGAAGGTGACGTAGACGCAGAGCGCCCGGAGCTGGCTTACCTGCTCGAGCACCTTGGCCCCTATGAAGCGCGAGTCAGCGAGCGACGTCGAACCGAAGCTCTCGTTCATAACTATGACGCTCCTGCTCGTGGCGTGGAGAAGGATGTAGCGCACCCGTTCGAGCTCGTCGTTCAGCTTGCCCTGGAGGTTGTCGAGGCGTTCTTCTTTCTCGAAGTGGGTGAACACCCTGTCGGGCAGGTAGAGGCGGGCCGCCGCGGCCGGGACTGGGACCCCGAGGCCGGCCAGGTAGTGGAGCTGACCGAACATGCGGGCAAATGTGGTCTTGCCCCCTTGGTTGGGCCCGGTCACCACGACGATGCGCTCGGGGCCGGAGAGATCCATGTCGTTGGCGACCGAGGCAGTGCCATAGCGGGAGAGCGCGAGGGCGAGCGCGATGTCGCTGCCGCCGGCAACGCTAAGTTCCTTGGAGCGGCTGGAGACCTCCGGGTAGCAAAATGCCGTGCCGGTACCTCGAAGGCGGTAAACAAGGTTCAGGTATGCCAGGTAGAACTGCACTTCCCGGTCGAAGGCTACGACGGTCGGGTCCATGAGGCTGTGGCGGCGGGAGTAGAAAGCTTCCAGGCGGGAGAAAGGTTCGGGGTAGAGGCGGGCGACGCGCTCGAGTACCTGGGCGTAGACGTGGTTGGTGTCGCGCTGGTCCGGAAGGTCGGCGCGCGAGTCTTGGACCTTCTCGCTTCTCCATTTGGCGAACGCCTCCTCCACCAACGTGGAGAGGTCCTGCTCACCCTCGTAGCGCGCGACCGTGACGCGGTTGCCCCGCACGTGGACCGAGTACTGTACTCGGGAGAGGCCGTCGCGCAGCGCATTGACCTCGGACGCGAGCGACCCGAACCGTTCCGACCCCCTGTAAGCGGCTAGGTGCTCACGGAACCGTCCGAGCGCCTGGGACGACGGGCCCACTCTCTCCAGCCCCTCGTGCAGGGACGTGACCGCCGCACTGTAGTTCGCGGCGGCGTCGAGGAAACAACCCTGCTTGAACGCGTGGCCTTCCACCTGGGCCATGCGCCGCAGGTTGGTGCGAGCTTGGCGCATCAGCTTGGCGAAGGCGCTGACCACGTCCGCAACCTCGCGGCGTTCCAGGTCACGGCACACCTCCTGGCGGTAGCGGACAGCAGCCTCGTCTTCGAGCGGCGCATAAAAAAGCGGCGCCAGGTCGTACTCGTCGCGACCCGCCAGCGCCGCCTTCACGACCTGGTCGAGGTGGAGGTCGGGGAAATGGGCGGGCTGTCTGGCCTCCACCGGTGCCCCCAGTGCTCCGCCACGGTCCCCGGGGTACAAGACGCTGACCGCGACGCCTGTTCCTGGCTGGGCGCTCATGAGACGACGATCTTCGTACCCAGGTCTGCCTGTCCTCCTCCGGGCACCAGTCTAGGGGGAACCTTCTTCGAGACGTATGTTCGACCATCCGGGAATAGCCTTGCTCGTCGCGGCCCGGCTCGGCTATGTATGGGCGCACGAGCAGCAGCGAG
>JAJZYO010000338.1 GCA_021798075.1 Actinomycetes bacterium | reverse complement strand
GACCATCGCCTCGCCGTAAGCGCCCAGGTCGCCGGCGGCGAGAGCCTTGGCTGCCCGTTGTGCGGCCTGTCGCATCGGCTCGAGGAGGCGTTCCGCGGTGGCGCTGTCGCCCTCTAGGTGTGCGATGACGGTCTCGTGGACCGCGCTCGAATCGTGGAACGCGCCGAGATAGGCGGTCACGACCCTCTCCCCGAGGGCTCCCAGGGTGGCCGGCTCGACCCGCACTGCCTCGACGTCGAAGGCGGGATACGGCCTCACGCTCACCAAGCTGGCGCCCCCGAAGGCCGCAGCCACCTGGTCTTGCACCCCGCTCTGGCGCCCCAGATCCTTTGTCTCGATGTCGTGAGCGGCACGGGCCAGCTCGGCTGACACCACGGGCTCGCCTCCGAGCGCGCGGAGGGCGGCGATCAGGGCGACCGCCACCGACGCCGACGTACCCAGGCTCGAGCCGGCCGGCACCGCGGAGCTCACGCTTACTTCCAGGCTCGCCCCAGGCGGGGCCCACCGCACCAGTGCAGCCTCCAATAACGGGTGCAGGCCCGGGCGCTCGTCAAGGAAGAACGTGTAGCTGTCGCCGAAGTCTGGGACCTTCAGCGAGACGTGAGGCTTGGTCCTTGGCCCCTTTGGGAGGAACCTTGCGGACACCTCTGCGCCCGGTTCAACGGCGAGGTGGCACACCAAGCCGTGACTGGCAAACCACGTGTCCGTCCACCCACCCGCGTCTAGGACCCGGACTGGCGCCTGTACGTGCACCCAAGAGACCACGCCCTTAGTCTTGCCGCTCCGAGCCGGGCGCACGAATGGGCGCACGAATGGGCGCAGGGATGGGCGCAGGGATGGGCGCGCGGGCCAGCTTTTTCCTGGCGGTTGAAACGCCGGCAACTGTGCCACTCACAGTCAGGCAACATGGCTGGGAGAGGAGTGGCTCGGGCGTGCAGCACGGAGACACCTTGGGCCGCTCGGGGAGCGGCGAGAAGCAGCTCCTTGTCGCTGCCGCGGCCGGAGAGCCTGCAGCCGTGCGCTGGCTGCTCGACGAGGTAGCCCCGGTCGTGTACGGCTTCGTCTTCGCTCGTGTAGCCGGTGACCAGGCTGTCGCCGAGGATCTCCTGCAAGAGACGCTGGTCGAGGCGGTGCGCTCGGCTGGTGGCTTCCGGGGCGAATCGGCGCTTTCCACATGGATGTGCGCGATTGCCAGGCGTCGCCTCGCCCGCCATTACGAACGTGAGCGCAGGGCCGAGGTCACCCGCCGTTCTTTCCACCTGGTAGGCAACTCCACCGCGGCCACTGCGGAGAGCGCCGAAGCCGACTTCGAGCGTCAGGATGAGGTAGTGAGAGCCCTCGGCCACTTACCAGCGCTCCAGCGCCAGGTACTCGTCTTCAAGTACCTGGAGGACATGTCAGTCCAGGAGATCGCTGAGCGCGTGAACCGTAGCCGCGTCCAGGTCCAGTCGCTCCTCCAGCGGGGGCGAGACGGTCTCCGCCGGCAACTGCTCGGAGGTGAAGGTGCCTGAGCTCCCCCCTTCGCGCCTCGGCGAGTGGGAACAACCCGAGCGTTTCCTGGCCGGCTCGGACCGGCCTCGTGCACTGCCGCCGGCTCTTCGTGGCCGGCTCGAAGACGCGCTCCTCTCCGTTCCGGCCAAGGCTGCGACGAGCGGCCCGGTCACCGGTCCCCCTACGGGCCTTCCAGCGGCCCTGCCTACTTCGACCCGCACCAGACTGGAGAACCAGCTGCTCGGCCGGTCCCGACGGCGCAAGTGGCAAGCACTGGCAGCCCTGGGTACCGCCGCAGCTGCCGTGGCCGCCCTTATAGCGCTCGTGGCCCCTAGTGGGCCAAGGCGCCAGCCCGTGGCCGCCCATTCGGGCCCCGCCTTCGCCGCCCCCCTGGCACACCCCTCCGCCAACAGCTTCGCGTCGGCCGGTGCGGCCAGCCGGAAGCCCGCGGCGCGCCGGAGCGGGTCGCCAGCGTCGGGAGCACCTCTCGCTCAGCTCACGAAAAGCGCCTTACCGGCCATATCGTCGCTCAGCCCAGCAAGCGGCCCCTCCGCCGGGGGCAACTGGGTCACCCTTCGGGGGAGGGCTCTCGGCGATGTCCGCTCCGTCTACTTCGGCACGGCCAAAGCGACGACGATCCAACAGATCTCCGCTGGTGAGCTGCGTGCGGTCGCGCCGGCGCACGCGCCTGGTGCCGTGCCCGTCTCCGTGGTGTCCCCGGCCGGGAGGAGCCCTGCCGGTATAGGCGACCGCTACACCTTCAGCGCCGCAGCTAAAGCCAGGGGTGCCGGTGCGGCGCGTACGGGCAGCGCAAGCACTACTCGCTGACCTGGAGCACGACCTTCACGTCGTCGGGCTGGCGCTGGTAGGCCTCTTGCCAGGAGCTGAGCGGCACGCGGCGAGATATGAGCCGTCCGAGCCAGGCGGGGTCGGCCTTCGCGAGTGCCTGTGCGCCCGCCTGGTAGTGCGCGCGGTTGGCGTTGACCGAGCCGAACACGACGTCGTTCTCGAGCACCATGTGCCTGTTGAGCTCGCCCGCGTCGATGCCGAGCGAGCGCCCCTTGGACGACACACCTGTCAGGCAGAGGACACCGTTGGGGGCCATCATGTCCATCGCGTCGAAGACGAGCTGGCCGACGCCGGTGCACTCGAGGACTATGTCGGGCGTGACGCCCGAGGAAGCGAGCTGGCCGTGGTGGTAGGTGGCACCCAAAGCAGCAACGAGCTCTGGCTTGATGCCAGAAGAGACCTGGTCGAGCACGTGGACATCGAGGTCCTTTTGCCGCCCGAGGAGCGCCGCGAGCAGGCCGATCGGGCCGGCGCCGGTGACCAGGACGACACGAGGTTGCCACATGGCACGGTTGCCGATGCGTTCGATGTGGTCCCAGGCCTTGGCGACGACGGTGGTGGGCTCGAGCAGCACGCCGAGGTCACCGAGAGAGGGGTCGACCTTGACGAGGAAGTCAGGGGTAATCCGGTACCGCTCCCGGGCGTAGCCGTGGTGCGCCTTGATGCCCCACTCGGTGTACTCCCCATTGCGGCACATGTCCCACTGGCCCGCGGCGCAGTTGGCGCAGGGCACTGGGTCGGGCCTGCGGACGATGCCCACCACCAGGTCTCCGGGCGAGAAGCCCGAGCGCGCCGGAGCTTCCAGCACCTCGCCAAGGGACTCGTGGCCGAGCGCGAGCCGTTCCTCGCCCGGAGGGGCCCAGCCGTACTCGCCCGCGATGATCTCTTCGTCGGTGCCGCAAACCCCGATGGCCCTGGTCTTCACGATGACCGGCCCGTCCTCCTCGGCTGGCTCGGGGAGCTCGGTGAGCTCGGCGGAATTGGCTTTCAATGGAACGACGGTGACCGCGCGCATGGTAAGCACCGTATACCGCGCATGGTTAAGCGCGCGTACGAGCGATGATGGGGGGGTGAGCGACGTGCTCGGCCTCTCACAAGGCAGGTTGCTGGTGGCCACTCCGCACCTGGCCGACCCGAATTTCTCGCGGACCGTGGTCCTCTTGCTCGCCCATGGCGACCAGGGCGCCCTCGGCCTCGTGCTCAACCGCCCTACATCTACGTCCTTGTCTTCACCGCTCCCCCAATGGGAGGGCCTCGCGTCCGGCCCAGGGGTTGTCTTCGTCGGCGGCCCAGTGACCGGAGGCACGATATGCCTGGCCAGGGTCCGCTCCGAGATCGCGGTGCCCGACGACGCTTACCTCCCGCTAGAT
>JAJZYO010000337.1 GCA_021798075.1 Actinomycetes bacterium | reverse complement strand
GTGGGCGGCATCGTAGGGCGTGATGCCGCACGTGTACATGGTGACGGTGCCACCCCGGGGCGCGCCAGGCTCGAAGGGCACCACGGCCTGACGCGCCGTGTCGTAGAGCCGAAACGGCCACCTTGCTTGTTCGTTCCCGGCTTGTTCGTTCCCGGCTTGTTCGTTCCCGGCTTGTTCGTTCCCGGCTTGTTCGTTCCCGGCTTGTTCGTTCTCGCCCGTGGGGGACACGCTAGCCACCTCGGGCAACTGTCAGCCCACGCCGGTGACCCGGAGCGAAGCGTGGGCCTTGTAGCGCCGGTTGAGCTCTACCAGGGCGGGCGTGATGGCCTCGACGGCCAGGGCCGAACCAAGCCCGCCGACGTCGAGGCCCCGGAGCCCGGGGATGCGGCCCACGAGCGCGATGACCTCGTCGGTGGTGGCCCTGTCGACCGAGAACACCATCACGTCGGCCTCGACCTTGCGCTCGAGGTCACCGAGCGGTCCCGCCGGCAGGTGATGGAACGCCCCCGCCACCTTCGCCCCCGGCACCGCGCCGGCCACGGCTACAGCTACCGAGCCCGTGGGGGGCAAAAGGGGCACGAACCGCTCCCCCCACCGCACCATGGCGTTCACCATGCTCACCAGGATCTTCCCCGAAAGCTCCCCCGCCAGCGCCGACACGGTGCCGAGCGCCCCCTCCCAGGGGGTGGCGAGGACCACGATGTCGGCCTTGGCCGCCGTCCTGTTGTCCCCCGGCAAGAGCGGGAGGCCCCGGCCCGCCCAGCGCTCCGCCAGTCCGGCCACCACGCCCGCCGCCCTCTCCTCGCTCCGTGAGCCGATCACCACCTCCACCCCCGAGGCAGCGAGGCGGGCTGCCACAGCAGAACCTGCAGGCCCGGTACCCCCGAGCACACCAACACGCACCGCGCGAGCCTTGCACGCCTGTCACCTTTCAGGCAAAAGTTGGGGGGCTTGATGCTGCTCGCGTTTCTGACAACGACCTGCGAGCCGTGCCAGCAGTTCTGGGAAATGCTGGCCGACCCCGGTGCTCGGGCCTCCCTCGGCGTGAGGGTGGCCGTCGTTACGCCCAGCCCTTCCATGGAGGACGAGCGTCTTGCCGGCCGGCTGACGCCACCGGGGGTGCAACTGCACATGGGCTCCGAGACTTGGTTCGCTTACGGGGTCCTCCAGGCGGGCACTTTTGTTTTGGTGCGCGACGCACCCGGCGGGGAACCACCCTTCGAACACCAGGGGGAAGTCATCGGCTCCGCCACGCCCGCGGGCCCTACCGAGCTCTTGGAGCTGCTCGGCAAGTGGCTGGGGAGGTCTTCCTAGGAGGGGGTTCACCGCCCCGGTGGCCGCGTCTGCGAAGATCGAGCCGTGTCCGACGAGTGGTTCATCCAGCCAAACGGCCCCCTGGTGGGCGACGTAAGGGTCTACGGGTCGAAGAACGCCGTCACCAAGCACATGGTCGCCGCCATCCTCGGGGACGGCCCGAGCACGATCTCCAACGTCCCCGAGATCGGCGACGTCGAGATCACCGCCGGGATGCTGTCAGCCATCGGGGCCGGCGTCTCCAAGGAGCCCGGCAAGATCGAGATAACGCCGCCCGAGCAGGCCGTGGCGGAAGTCCCGCTCTCTTTCAGCGGGATAAACCGGATACCTGTTCTCTTGCTCGGGCCGCTCCTCCACCTGACCGGCGAAGCGTTCGTGCCGAGGGTCGGCGGGGACCGCATCGGCGGGCGCCCGGTGAATTTCCATGTGAAGGTGCTGGAAGCTTTGGGGGCGGAGGTCGAAGTGACGGCGGAGGGGATCCACGCCCGGTGCCGGCGGCTCCGGGGCGGCATCATCGAGCTCCCCTACCCGAGCGTCGGAGCCACCGAATCGGCTCTCTTGTCCGCGGCCATGGCAGAGGGCAAGACCGTGATCAGGAACGCCGCCACCGAGCCCGAAGTGCTCGAACTGGCCCTGTTCCTCCAGCGCATGGGAGCCCGCATCGAGCTTTCGCCCGACCGGCGGGTCGTGATCGAGGGCGTCCCATCGTTGCGGGGGGCGCACACGAGGCTCCTCGGCGACCGCAACGAAGCCTTCTCGTACCTCGTGGCCGGGCTCATAACCCGTGGGCGGGTGCGAGTGATCGGCTGCGGCCAGGACCGTTTAGTGACCGCGATCACAACCTTGTTGCGCATGGGCGCCCAGATAGACGTGGACGAGCACGGGATAACCGCGTTCGCCCCCGACGGCCTTCACCCCGCCGCGGTCTCGACCGACGTCCACCCGGGCTTCATGACTGACTGGCAGACGCCTCTCATGGTCCTCTTCACCCAAGCAGCAGGCATGTCTGTCCTCCATGAGACCGTCTACGAGGACCGTTTCGTGTACGTGCCGGCGCTCACAGCCATGGGGGCCGAGATCGAGCTTTTCGCCACCTGCCTCGGAGGGCCAGCCTGCCGCTTCCACGACACCGGCTACCTGCACTCGGCGGTGGTGCGCGGGCCTTCGAAACTGCAGGGCTCTGATGTGGACGTGCCCGACGTGCGCGCCGGCTTTTCGAGCGTGATCGCAGCCGCGTCTGCGTCCGGCCCCACCGTTATCCACGGCGTGCGCCACCTCGTGCGCGGCTACCACCGGCCGGCGGAACAACTCCGTTCGCTCGGCCTGCTGCTCGAAGAGCACTGACGAGCCTTTCGTAGCTCGCAGGCGTCCCCAGTTGGCCCAGTTGGTTAGTGCCGGGTGGCGTACACCGGCTTAAAAGACGAAGGACCGGCGGGGGAACGCCGGCCCTTCGTCACAGCTCAAGGGGTGGGAAGGGGGGGAACCTACCCCGAGCTAGGTCCTCTGTTGGCAGGGAGAGCCTCAGGGACAATGACCACTATACACCCACAGCGGCGGGGGCGGCATAGTTATGGGGGAACATCGGCATCGGCGTCATAGATGCTTTGTTACGGGCATCACATTGAGTGCCCGATCTCAGGCCCGCCAAAGGTTAGGCGCATCAAAGAACGAGCCCCACGAGCAGCGGTTCGGGTTCGAGCCGCACCCCGAAGCGTTCGGCGACCCCGTCTCTCACGGCCCTTGCCAGCGCGACCACCTCTGCGGCAGTCGCCCCAGGTCGTGCGGTGATCGCAAGTGTGTGCTTGGAAGAAATCGCTGCTCGGCCCATTTGGTACCCGCGGTTGAACCCCGCCCGCTCCACGAGCCACGCCGCGGGCACTTTTGTGCCACCTGTCACTGCGAACGACGGCACACCTGGGGCCAGCGGCGCAAGTTCGGACATTTGGGCGTCCGAGAGTACAGGGTTTGTGAAAAAGGACCCTGCGCTCCTGGTATCGGGGTCGCTCGGGTCGAGGACCATGCCCTTCTTGCGGCGGAGTTCGACCACAGCCTCGGCCGCTTCCCGGAGCGGCACTGCTGCCCCTGGCGCCGAGCCCAACGCGCGTGCCAACTCCGGGTAGGCGAGCGGCTGCGACAACTGAGAGCGCTGCAGGCAAAAGGTGACCGCAGTCACGACATAACGCTGCTGGCGCTTGAAGATGCTCGTGCGGTAGCCGAAATCACACTCCGCACTGAGCAACCGGCGCGCGCGCCCGAGGCCTCGGTCCCACACCGCCACCTGAGTGGCCACCTGGCTCACTTCCTGGCCGTAAGCGCCCACGTTTTGGACCGGCGTGGCGCCGGCGGTGCCAGGGATGCCCGAGAGGCACTCGAGCCCGGAGAGGCCCTCGACCACGC
>JAJZYO010000336.1 GCA_021798075.1 Actinomycetes bacterium | reverse complement strand
GCTCCCCGAACCGCGGTCGGAGACGATCGCGAAGCTCTGGGAAGAGCTACTTTCCGTTGTCTTGATCCACGCCCCTATCGAGTAGCTGGTAACAGACGTCTGCACGTAGGGCGTCGTGACCTCACCACCGGTGAAATCCACTGACTGGCCGCCGGCCGGCGTCTTGCCTGCCTGGAGCGTGTAGGCCCCGCTGTAGGTGCCGTTGTAGCCATTGCCTGAGCTGTCTACAGCTGTGGTCCCCGAGGCCTCGTCCAGTTTCCAGAAGGCGGCGGGGCTGGGAGGGGAAGAACCGGTAGCCTCCGCCGCCTGAGGGAGAGCCAACGGGGCTGACAGTACGGCGACGGCAGCCGCGGCGACAGCGAGGCGGACGAAGCGTCTCATGCCGGGGACTATGTAGCAACGCCGTCAGTTGGCGAGGCCGAGCACCCGGGCAGGCAGGGCCCACGGTGCTCGGTACGAACGCTCTACCTGTGCGTCGGGACGATGCCGCCGGGACCTATGAACCCGTGGGCCGATCGCGACCTGGCGGCCGGGGCATTGGCTGGGGCCTCCGGCCCGGATGCCGGTGGCGTGTAGTAGACCGTGAAGCTCCCGTTGAGCTCCAACGTGCTCGGGTTGGACACGAGACTGGGGTACTGGTAGCCAATCCTCCAGTTGGTCCAGGAAGCCGTCGAGCCGCCCGGGGAGATGCCGAGATCCGAGAACGCCACAGGGTTGAAGTCGGGCAGCGGGCACAGCCTGACGTCGGTGGCGCCGGGTGGGTACCAGGTACAGGCAGAGTTCCCAGGCTGGTCAAGGTCCTCGACCACCCATTCGGCCGAAGTCCCGGGGCCGGCCCAGGGGGTGGACATCGCGTACGCCCCACCTGTAGTCAGGTCCTGGAGCGTGACGTCCCAGACGTCGTTCGTGCTGTCCGGCGCTTTGGTGATGGTCACTTGCACCTGGTTGCCGGCGACGATCTTGGCCGGTTGGCCGGCCAGTGTCCCGGCGTTCCAGGTCAGGATGAGCTGTTCGGGCGCCACGTTGGTGGGGGTGATCACCTCGTACCACGGCTCTTGGTACGTAGCGCTCTTGTTGCAGGTGCTCGTGGCGTAGTCCTCGGTGCTCGTGTCGACGCCTGCCTGCAACAGGTAGCCGCTCCCCGCGGCGCCGTCCACCCCGACCCAGGTGGAGACGGGATCATTGCAAGAAGTCTGGGCCGTGGCGAACGACGGGACCGTGAACGTACCGGTCGCATCCTGGTAACTGAGACCGCCGGTCGGCTGGGCTGTGTAGCCGGACCAGTTGTAGCTGACCTCGCTCGCGGTCGATGTCAGCGGCGTCATGGTAGTCGTCGTGGTCGGTGCTGTCTTAGTCGTAGTAGTCGCTGGCACGGTTGTCGTCGGTGCTGTGGTAGTCGTGGGCGGCACCGTCGTCGTGGACGAGGTAGTGGTCGACGGCACGGTTGTCGTCGGTGCTGTGGTAGTCGTGGGCGGCACCGTCGTCGTGGACGAGGTACTGGTCGACGGCACGGTCGTCGTCGGTGACGGCAACGGGTTGGACGGGGGGATGGGCCCGATGATGGGAGGAGGGGGTGCACCACCGGAGCCCTGGCTGCCGGTGGCCGGCGTCGTCGTGGTGGTAGGCGATGTCGTAGTGGTAGGAGCGTGGGCCGTGCCCCTGGGCGTAACAGGCGCCGACGCTCCCGCCAAGACCACGAAGAACGTACCTACGTACTTGTGGACCAAGCCGTACGGGAACAGGCCCAGCTTGACTACTGCCACAGTGCGCCGCTTGTTGGCGCCGAAAGCGACCTTCTCGCGATAGGCGCCCTTCGAGCAGTTGGCTGGCTTGGGGAGGGCGACCTTGACTCCCGGGTCGGTGAGCACGGCCAGGCGGCAAACCTTGGCGCCAGCGACGCGCCCCTCGACGGTGGCCGTGCCGCCCTTGGAGGTGAGCCGCCAGGGGACGGCCCTGGCCGACAGGACGGCCGGGTGAGCGGGTATGCCGACGACTGGTGTGCCGGCCACCACGACGTAGAACACGCCGCGTGCGCTCGTGGCGCCGGGGCGGCCGGCGATGAGCCCGAGCTTCACCACGACCGGCGACTTGGTATGGTCCGAGCCGAAACCGATGCGTTCGCGATAAGGGCCCTTCGAGCAGTTGGCCAGCTTGGGGAGGGTGACCTTCACGCCGTGATCACCCAGGACGGCCAGCCGGCACGACGTTGCGCCACGGACCTTGCCGACGGCTGTGGCCTCGCCGCCCTTGGCGGGAAGGGCGCCTGGCAGCGCCCTCACGGCAAGGACTGCCGGCGCCGGCAGGACGAACGGGGCTGTAGAAACGGGGTTGCGGTTGCCGCCTGCGGGCGGCCAACCCGGCGGGGAGGCAGCGGCGCCAGGGCCGGGCAGGGTCATGACTGTCGCCAGCGTCGCTGCTACAGCTATGCCTAGGGCTTGCTTCGTCCGGCTACGGTGCATCGCTCTTCCTTTCCGTGGTGGATCGCTAACTTGTAGGGCGTCGCACTGCCGTTGTGCTGACATATACGACCGATCAGGAGGCCCCACGTGCGCCCGCCTCAGGACGAGAACCAGTAGATCTTCTTCCGCCCTCCGAGCCAGGCCACGCTGATCTCGTTCGAGACGGTAGGTACGTACCAATCGCCAGCCCCAGGTGGCGGTGGCCAGTTGTACGGCGCGGTAAAGCACCCCCCGCCGCCCGCCAAAGTGCCCCATTGGTATGGCGGCGGTTCCGGTGAGTCGAAGGCGTAAAAGGCGGCGCTCGTGCCGTTCCCCGAGGCCCATCCGGAAATGACCGACGACTGCGTCGGGGCGGCCAGGTAGTTGCTGCCACTGCTGGTCTTGGGCGCTCCCCCGGGCGACGTCTTGTCGCAGAGGTACAGGTAGTCGCCCGGGGGCATGTTCGTCGCTGTCGCCGTGAAGAAGACCTTCTGGTCAGGTTTGCAGGTCAGACCGCCCGCTCCGGACGAGGTGCAGTCGGTTGATTGGGCGGGCGAGGCGCTGAGCGTGATCGTGGTGCTGCTCGGATCGCCCCAGGTGACGGCGAGCAAGGGTGAGAAATCGGCCGGTGTGGTGGTCCCGAACAGCGGTGAGACGACGCCCGGCCCAGGGGAGGCTACGGCCGTCTGTTGCCCGCTCAGGAAGGTCTGCCCTGCCTGCAACCCGTCCAGGCTCGACAGGAAGGCGGCGAACTGGACCGTCTCGTTGTTGCCGCTCAAAGTCGCTCCAGCGTCGGGGAAAGTCGGAACGGGATGGGCTGCCACATAGGGCATGTGCTTCACCGGGCCGAAGGCCGCTTGGTCGGCTGCGTAGGGGGCGGGCCTTGCGCCGGGCCCCGTGTAAGCCGCTGCAAGACTGGGCTGGCCTTGCGTGGCCGTCTGGTAGAGGAGGCCGTACGGGTAGGTCATGCTTGGCGGCAACTGCAACTCATCGACGATGTAAAGAGCCTTGTTAGGAGCAGGGTCGAGGTACCACGCTGTGAGCGTGACCGGCGTACCGTTCGGGACCTGGTCGGCGTTCACAGAGAGGCCAACGATGGGCCCCAGGCCAGGGGCCCAGATCGGCGTTGAGCCCCAGGTGACCGTGACCGGGGTCGAAACAACGGTCGCTCCGTCCGCGCCTGGCGATGTTGGGCACTTGCCCGAGCCCTGCCGGCCCACCTCGGTGGAGAGATAGGCCACGAAGGTGGCCGAGGAGCCGGGCGCCTTCGCCCAC
>JAJZYO010000335.1 GCA_021798075.1 Actinomycetes bacterium | reverse complement strand
AGGTGGTGGGCCAGTATACATGTTTTTACGGCTTGGTTTTCAGGGTTTCAAGGCAGTCCAAAAAGCGTCACGAGACGTCGCCACGTGGCTCGCCGGGCAGGTCGAGCGGCTCGGGCCATTCCAGCTAGTGACGAGGGGCGACCAGTTGCCTGTCTTTGCGTTCACTACCCGCCCCGGCACCACCGCCTTCAGTGTCTTCGACGTCTCACGCCGGATGAGAGAGAGGGGCTGGTTAGTGCCGGCGTACACCTTCCCGGCCAACCGGTCGGACCTGAGCGTGCTAAGGGTCGTTGTGCGCAACGGCTTTTCGCGCGACCTGGCCGGGCTTTTCGTCGAGGACCTGGGCCGCCTCCTCCCACAGCTCTCACGCCAAAGCGGGCCTCTGGAGGCCGAGGGCGGCGCCGGCTTCCACCACTGAAGCGCCGGCCTGGGCCCGGTTACGCAAAGCTCGACCCCTGCGCTCCCGCTGCTGCGGAGACTGCCCGGCTCAGCCCCTGCGCCGGCCCGGCTCCGTCGCCAGCAGGGAGAGCTCGCCGGCCAGTTCCGCCGGCGCCAGCGCACCGAGCCGCCTTTCCAGCGAACAACCGCCGGCGCACATCAACAACATGGCCTGGACCATGGCGTCGGTATTGCCCCAGGGTAGCCAGGGTTTACAAATGAGCAGGGACGCGAGGCCGTGGGCGGAGGCAAAGAGGCGCATGGCCGCCGGGAGCGGGCCGTCTGGGGAAGCCGGGAAAACTCCCGCCTCCATACAGGCCTCCACTGTGGCGAGCAACTGGCTGAAGCAGTCGTTGGTGAGCACGCCGTCGGTGTTCTTCGGGGCGCATCCGCTCATGAACACGATCCGGTACTCCTCGGCATTGGCCAGCGCGAAATCGATGTAGGCGCGGCCCTGGGCTAAGAGCCGCTCGAGGGGCCCGGCCGCGCTGTCGGCCGCCCCGGCGAGCGCCCGTGCCAAAGCCCCGAACACGTCCGAGCAGACGGCGTCCATCAGGTCGTCCTTGTCCTTGAAGTGACGGTAGATGGAGGGCGTCGTCACCCCGACCCTCTCGGCCACCGAACGCACGGAGACCGCCTCCTCGCTACCCGTTTCCGCGAGGAGCTGACGCGCCGCCTCGAGGATCGCTCCCCGGAGCGCCGGCCCCTCGCCGCGGGGTGACCTACGCCGGCGGGGCCTCGTACTGGGTGCCGTCATATCGGGGGCCGTTGACAAATTCCCTGGCCTTCTCCGGCCGCGAGGGCGCCAACCACGGGGGGGCCCACCAGTTGGCGCGGCCTGCGACCCGCATGAACGCAGGCACGAGCACCCCGCGAACGAGCGTCGCGTCCATCAGGACTGCGAGCGCCATGCCCACGCCGAACAGCTTGATGAAGCTCACCTGCGACGTTGCCACTGCAATGAAAACTATAGACACAAGGGCGGCTGCTGCCGTGACTATCGGGCCCGTGCTCTGGAGGCCCGCAGCAACTGCTTCGGTGTTGGCCGCCGGCGTGCGCTCCGAGCCGTCCCACGCCTCTTTTATCCGCGAGAGCAGGAAGACTTCGTAGTCCATCGAGAGCCCGAAGGCTATGCAAAACATGAGCACCGGCATCGAGGCTGTCAGGTACCCGGTGGCGCCCACCCCACCGAGCAACCAGGCGAGGTGCCCCTCCTGGAACACCCACACCATCGCCCCGAAGGTGGCCGAGAGCGAGAGCGTGCTCAAAAGGAGGGCCTTCACTGGGAGAAGGGCGCTCCGGGTGAAGGCATAGAGCACGACGAGGCTGGCCAGGCCGATCAGCCCGAACGCGAGGGGAAGGAGCCCCCCGAGCGCGTTCAACGAGTCGACGTTGCGGGCGGCGAGGCCCGTTACGAGCGCCCGTGCCGGTGCCGGTACGGCCCGTACCTGGTGGACCAGGAGCTCGGCCGCCCCTGAGTAGGGGTTGACGTTGTTGGCCAGGGTGAAATATGTCGCCCCTCGCACAGTCGGGGTGGCCAGCGGACCTGTACGCCGGCCGGCTATGTAGGTGCCCTCGGGCGAGCCCACCTGCCTCACGCCGGTGACGAGAGAGAGGCGGGAGGCGTAGGTAGCCAGTTCGGGGCGGCCTACGCCAGCCGTATCCGGCAGCACGACCATGAGCTCGTTGGCGCTGTCCTGGTAGAAGTCGGCCCGGAGCACGTCGCCGACCTGGTGGGCAGTGGCACTGGGCGGGAGCACCCGGTCGTCGGGCAACCCAAAGCGGACCGATAGGAAAGGCAGACCGAGGACGAGCAAAATGGCGAGGACGGACAGCCCGAAGACCCACGGACGACGCATGACGACGTGGGCGAGGCGGCTCCAGAAGCCGGCATCGTCGGGCGTGCCTCCCTGTGCCCAACCGTCCGGCCGGTCCGAGCCTGGGCCCCGTGCCCGACCGGTCTGCCCGGCCTCCGGGCTGGCCTCGGCGGCCTGGCTCGCAATGCCCGAGCGCTTCACCCGAAAAGGCCGCCACAACAACGGGCGGACGTCCCAGGCGTTCACCCGCCGGCCGAGCACTGCGAGCAATGCCGGCAGTACGACCACGGCCCCGGTCGCGGCCACAGCCACGACGGCCACGCCGGCGTAGGCGAAGGAACGTAAGAAGTAGAAGGGGAACACCGCCATCGCCGCCATGGAGAGCCCGACCGTGATGGAGGAGTAGAGTACCGTCCGGCCCGCTGAGGAAACAGCTGAGCCGACCGCATCGGTCGGAGTCGCGCCCTTTTTCAATTCCTCCCGGTAACGGCTCACGATGAAGAGGCTGTAGTCGATCCCGAGGCCGAGGCCGAGGGCAGTCGTCAGGTTGAGCGCGTACACCGAAACGGGGGCGACGAGGGTGAGGAGCCGCAGCACGGCGAGCGTGGACAAGATGGCGGCGCCCCCTATGGCAAGGGGGAGGAGCGCGGCCACGAGGCCCCCGAACACGAACACGAGCGCCACCAACGTGACGGGTACGGCGACGGCCTCTGCAATTGCCAGGTCGTGCGAGATCTGGTTGTCTATCTCGTGGGCGGCGACGGTGAGGCCGCCGGCTCTCACAGTGACGCCGTCCCGGGTGCCGTCGAAGCGCTGGGCGAGGGCACCCCCCCGCTTCTGGGCAAGGCTGCCGTCGCCGAGGACTTGCGCAGTAACGAGCCCGTAGCGACCATCGCTGGAGACAAAGCCGGCACGCTCGGGTGCCGGCACCGTCCAGTAGGACTCGACTCCCGTCACGTAGGGCTGATGGGCCAACCCGCGGGCGAGGTCGATGCCGATCGAACGAGCCGGCTCGTGGGCGGCGCCACCGGCACCTGCGGAGGCGCCCACCAAGAAGACGAGGTTGGGATCGCCCTGGTGGAAGCGCTGGGTGAGGATAGCGTCCGCCTTTGTCGAAGGGGAACTCGGGTCCGTGAAACCGCCAGAGGAGAGGCGGGAGGCGGCGGAGGAGCCGTAGGCTCCTGCCGCCAGCAGCAGGAGCAGGGCGAGAACCAGGACAAGCCGTGAGTGCGAGGTGGCGGTGCGGGCGATTTTGGCGAGCATTGCGAGCGACCCCCTCCTGAGGGCGTAGGTCAGTTGGGTGACGTGAGTACGTTAGCAGAGTTACGTTATCCTTGTCAACCTTCGGTCGAAGCCTGGGCGCGCCCACTTCGCCCGGGCCGGCGGCGCTGGCGGCGCGCTACGCCACAGGCGCGCGAAAAACTGACCGATGTGCTCCGCCGAAAGCCGCATCTACCAGA
>JAJZYO010000334.1 GCA_021798075.1 Actinomycetes bacterium | reverse complement strand
CTGACGCGGGCCCGCAAGCCACGTCGGCCTAGGCACCACCTCTTCCGGTGACCCAGTAAAGAAGTGCCCTCGCCGCCGTCACGACCAGCGGGCGTTCGTAGGTGACGACGTAGTCGAAGTGACGGTAGCGAGCCCCTGAGCCGTCCTCGCGCTCACGGGCCACAAGGGCGCCAGCGAAATGGGGCGAGACCACTATGACGTCCCATTCCTCGCACAAGCGGTCCCACGGGTCAAGGGCGGTGGCCCGGACCCCGGGCGGCGACCTCTTGGGTCCCAGCCCCTCCGCTAGGGCTACTGCAAACACGGCACTGGCCCCGATCCGCCGGTAACGTTCGAACGTGGCACCCGTCAGGTTGCTGGCCCGGCCCAAACAACTGAGAACGACGACGGGCTCCACCTTGAGGGCCTGCTCCTCTAGGAAAACGCTCATGTGCCGGAGCAAGTGCCTGTCGGCGACCTCCGGCTCGCGCCGCTCGGCCACGACCTCAAAAGGCGTGGGGCCACCGGCCTTGTCGAGCCCTTGGAGCAATGGGAAGGGCCGCCAGGGGACTTTGCCTTCGGCGGGCAGCGGGCCGGGGCGCCCATAGCGCCAACCCTGCCCGTAGGAGGCCCCGAAAGCCCGCGCCAACCGGGCGTCCTCGTCCGACTCCACCCCGCTCATCAGTATGACCGCACCTGAACGTTCGGCATAGGCTCGGGCCGCGTTGGCCGTCTCAGCCCATTCGTCCTTGCCCTTGGCCTTAAGGAGGGGCAGGCTCACCTTGACGACATCGGGCTTTATGAAAGGCAGCAAGGCGAGCGCGCTGGCGTCGCCGCCCACTCGGTCGACCGCCACGCCCCAGCCGTCCTCTCGGATCGATGCCACGGCGTCGAGGAGGCTGGAGGGGTCGTCCAGCAAAGAGCGCTCACCCATCTCCACCACCACCCGCAGGCTCTGGCGGGCGCGCGCCATGGCGGGGACCAGGTCAGGTGGGCAGGGCATGGCAAGGGTGGAAGGCTCCAGGTTGAGGAACACGGTCATCGAGGAGTTGAGGTGAGCGGCAGTGGCGGCACGGGCAGCCTGGGCGGCACAGGCCCAGTCGAGCTCCTCCAGGCGCCCCGTGGCACTAGCTGCGGACATGAGCGCCAGCGGGGGCTCGAGCTCGCTCCCCTCCGGCCCCCGGCTCAGCGCCTCGAAGCCGACCACCTCGAGGCTCGGCAAGTGGACGAGCGGCTGGAACACGGTGCGCACTTCACGGCGGTCGATGATGCGGCCAACGAGCGAGGAGAGGTCCAAAGCGGTGCTCATTGCACCTTTGCCCCCCGCCGGGCGGGTGCTGGCTGCAGAGATGGGCTCGCTCGTAAAGCCGGGGCAGCCCGAGCGTACCTCATGCATCTCGCATCGGCCGCTGTGACCTGCTCCTGAGGCGAAGGCTAGGCCTATCATGTCGCCTTCGGGCTCTCGGACGAGAAATACTCCATCCTCAATGGACAGCTAAGAGCAGCCGATCAAGCAACTGTGGTAGTGCCCCCTCCCAGAGCGACCGCGGTGGCACCGCCGAGCGAGGAACACCTAGGACCGGTCCCCGACCTCAGGCCCGGACCGGTAACCGGTGCCGGGGCCTTCGGGGCTCGCGCCGCTTCCGACGACGCATTCAAGCAGTTGTTCGAGTGCAACCCGCTCCCGATGTGGGTCTATGCCCTCGACGACCTCTCGGTGCTGGCCGTGAACGAGGCAGCGCTAGTCCAGTACGGCTATTCCGCCGAGGAGTTCCTCGCCATGCGGATAACCGAGCTCCGGCCGCCTGAGGACTGGGAGCGCCTGCGCCGCGACGTCCGTGAGCCCGGGCCCTCGCTCCGCCCGAGCGGTCTCTGGCGCCACCTTCGCCGTGACGGGTCTGTGATCGACGTCGACGTACGCGCCCACCGCCTCACATTTTCAGGGCGCCCCGCCTCGTTGGTGCTGGCGCTCGACGTCACCGAGCGCCTGAGGGCCGAGCGGGAGCTGGCCCGATTGGCGCTGCACGACGCGCTCACGGGTTTGCCCAACCGGGCCCTCTTGGTCGACCGCCTCGGCCAGTCGATCGCCCGCGCCGAGCGGGGCAGCGTCGTGCCCGCTGTCATCTTCTTGGACCTCGACCGCTTCAAGACGGTGAACGACGGCAAGGGGTACTCGGCCGGGGACCGGGTCTTGGTGGAGGTGGCCAAGCGCCTGAGCGAGGTGGCGGGCCCGGGCGGCACCGTAGGGCGCGTCGGCGGCGACGAATTTGCCATCGTCGTGGAGGCCGTGGCCGGCCTGGACGAGGCGAAGGCGGTCTCGAGGCGGGTCGCCTGGGCGCTCGAGGTCCCCTTCGAACTGGCGGCTGCCCGGGTCTTCGTCTCGGCCAGCCAAGGCATCGCCGTAGCTTCGCCGGGTGAGCCAGCCGAGCGAGTCCTGTCAAAGGCGGACATAGCCATGCGCGCTGCGAAGGCCTCAGGCAGTGCCCGTCCCCAAGTCGCCGACGACAAGGCCGTAGCGCGCGAGTCGTCCAGGCTCGACGGGGAGATCGAGCTCCGGCGGGCTATCGAAGAAGACGAGCTCGTGCTCCACTACCAACCGGTCGTCCGTCTCGGCCCACTCAAGGTCGTTGGTGCAGAGGCGCTCGTGCGCTGGGCCCACCCCGAGCGCGGCCTGCTC
This sequence comes from Actinomycetes bacterium, assembly GCA_021798075.1. The sequence continues at coordinate 1,061 of JAJZYO010000334.1, read as the reverse complement.
GCGCCGGGGGAGTTCCTGCCCATCGCCGAGGCGTCCGGGCTGATCATCCCCCTCGGCGAATGGGTCCTGCGCCACGCCCTGGCCGACGCTGCCGCCTGGGCGTCCCCCGACGGCTCTGCTTCGGGCGCCAGTATTGCGGTCAACGTCGCCGCCGCCCAGCTGGGCGTCGCCAACCTCCCCTTCGTCATTGCCCGCAGCATCAGGGCAGCCGGCATCGCCGCCAGCCGTGTGCACCTGGAGGTTACCGAGGGGGCCCTGATCCGCGACCTGGACCGGGCAGCGGAGGTGCTCGGTGCGCTGCGGGACCTTGGGGTACATGTCGACGTCGACGATTACGGGACGGGGTTCTCCTCGCTTTCCTACGTCCAGCGCTTGCCGGTCGACACGCTGAAGCTCGACAGGACCTTCGTAACCCGGCTCGGGAGTGCCGGGGGTGATGACTCGATCGCGGCAAGCGTCCTCGGGCTGGGGAGGTCACTGCAGTTGGCCGTGATCGCAGAAGGAGTTGAGACCCTCGAGCAAAAGCACCGGCTCGAAGAGCTGGGTTACGAGCTCGCACAAGGTTTCCTCTTCGCCCGCCCTATGCCCGGAGCCGAGTTCCGTCGCCTGCTCACTTCTGGCCCGCTGGCATCTGGCGCGCTCCCCTCGCGGGGCGCGCCATGACAGCCCTACGAAGGTTCCCCGCATGGGTGGCGTACCTGACCGTGGGTCTCTTTGCTGTGGTTTTCGACCAGCTCCTGCCTCACCTGGCAGCCGTTTCGAGCTGGCCCTACTACGTCGGCGTGTACCTGGCGATCAACCTTTCGTCAGTGCTCGCGCTTGCTGGCGGCATTGCCCGCTACCGCCCACGCGGTTACGCATGGCACCTCATCCTCGCCAACCAGGTCGTCTACTTGGGCGGTGACTTCTTCTTCTACGTTGGGCGCGACGCCTGGCATTGGACGTTTTACCCGGCTCCTGCCGATGCCTTTTACCTTAGCCACTATCCGCTGCGCGCGGCCCGGCTGGTGGTCTTAACCCGCCCCCGCAATACCAGCGAGGGCTTCGTGGACCTCTTCGAC
>JAJZYO010000333.1 GCA_021798075.1 Actinomycetes bacterium | reverse complement strand
GATGCCACATTCTAGGTAATACACCACCTGCCGACCTATAGCAAGCACCTGACCAGGACAAACGCGCTGGTAGTGGCCTATTTTTGAAAAATCTTCGCGAAGGGTGGTCAGGCGCTGGAGTCAGCTAGCCCGGAAAGTCCCGCTAGAGGCCATCCAGTACGCGAAGAGGTTCCACGACGCGAACGCCGGCAGCGAGGTGCACATCGCCCTTTCGGACGGCTCACCGTGGGAACTGTGCGAAGGCGCGCCCTGGGTCGTCGGTCTCTACCGGGTCCCGGTAGCCGAGCCGGGATCGTATGACCTTTCGGTCCCCGAGATGCCCCGGGAGTGGGACTACGTGGTGGACAACAACCTCATGCGCTACGAGTTCGAGCAGGCCGACAGGATGGTCGAACGAGGGGAACGCCCGGAGGGTCACAAGCCTGAGCTGGGCTGGGAGGAAGAGGCCACCTTGGCCTACTACGCCCGGACCGACGCCGAGCTCGTCGTGCGCCGCGGCCGAGGTCTCCTTTTCCCGGAACTGTCCCTCCCCGAAGGGCTTGGCTACGACCCCCACGCGCGCATGAGGCTCGAGGTCCCCGCCGAAGCACGTGCCTTTGCGCGTCGGTACGCGCATGACGGCCCGAAGATCTGCGTGCTCCCCGCCGGATCGGGGCCGGCGGCCCAGTACCCGAGGCCCGACAGCTGGGCCGAGATCCTCGACGCACTACGGGGCCGGTTCCCTGGAGCTCGCTTCTACCTGACGGGGACAAGGGTGCCGGGCCGGCACCGCCGCCTCACGACCACCCGCTACGACGAAGTGGGCCTCGCCCGGATCCTCGCGTCGGGCGACGACGTGGTCGACTGCTATGACATTGGGCTGTGGGCCCAGGTCGCCCTCCTCGAAGCCTGCGACCTCCTCGTCTCGCCGCACAGCGGGTTCTCGTTCCTCGCTCTCTGCGTCGGAACCCCGTGGCTCACGATCTCGGGAGGGAACTGGCCGGAGTACTTCAACAACGGTGTGCCCTTCTACTCGGTCCTGCCGGACAACCCCGATTATCCCTACCTCGGCGCATACGGCCACGACTACGATGGCCCGACGATCCCAGACATGCAGCCCGAACGGTTGCGGGCCCGCATCCCCGACTTGCTCGAAGGGGCAGCCTTCCTCCTCGACCCTGCCACGACCTACGAGGACGCCCTCCGTCAGCACCAAGCGAACATCGCTCGCGCACCCATCCGGCGTGAGCGGATGCCAATGATGCCGAGCTGACCGAGAACTTGGCGCCAGCTGCGCGTGTGTTGCAAAACGCGCGTCGCTCGACTTCGGACGCTCAACAAACCAGCCAGCGGGCAAGGGTTGGAGCGTTGTTAGCGGAGCGCTACGCTGAGTACGTCCCCGCGGGTCCCGGAGTTTCCAAGGTCATCTGGGACCTCGCTGCGACGGGCTGGGTTTTGGACAGGGCACGGGCTACTACCGTCTTGACGCCCAGCCCGATCCTGACCAACGAGCTGACCTGGTCGCGTGACGCTGGTAGGCATGTCGTCGCCGAGGTGACAGCAGTTGAGCGGGACGCGATCTTCGGCGACCTTTTCAAGCGATTAACCCGTTTAGGTGGGTGCCGTTAGCTGGCGAAGGCGACATCCGATGGCGCCCTTATACGGACCGCACCGCGAGCTGACCCCAGTGAGGCGGGCCACGCCTTCGAGGCTTACCCGTGGCTGGCCATCACGGCTGCCTGCCGGGACGCTCGGCTGCTCCAAGGATCAGGTCGAAGGGCCCTGGTCGGCTCTAACGAAGGCCCTTAGTAGGCCCTCAGTGGATGGGCTCAGATGACCAGGAGTGGCTGGTACGGAAAGTCTGGGTCCCGAGGCGGTACCGAGATGATGTGGGGTGGCGGCCCGGGCCCCTGGTGGCCGATGTCGATCGTCGGCGTCGTCGTTGTAGTCGCAATTGCTGGTCTCATGGTCCGGATGTTCTTGGCCGGGCCGCCTCGCGGCCGCTTACGCCACTTCGGGCGCCCACCTATTGCGAGTTGGCCCGGGGACACGCCTGCGATAGGGCCCAACACCGCCCCTGGCAACATCCGAGTGTCCAACGCCGAGCGTGACGAGGTCATAGCGCAACTGCGGCGTCACGCCGGCGAGGGCCGCTTGACCTTGGACGAGTTCGAGGCCCGTGTCGGGGAGGCGACCGAGGCCAAGACCATGTCGGAGCTCCAAGTCGTCCTCCGTGACCTGCCGGTGCTGCGGGCCCCTACCAGGCGGCGCCGGTGAACCGCCCTTTGCTCCGTGGCCCAGGTCACGCCCCAAAGGGCTCTTCGCGGTCAGACTGCTCCGTGTAGCCCCCTGTCCGAGCGCCTCGGCCCTCACCCAAGTCGGGAGCCGGCCGGTGCTCGGCGAATAGCGGGCCGGCCCTCAGCTGCCCCCCTGGCGACTGGCAAGCCCTGCCCGTCCGCCTTGGCCGAAGCCCGCCGCCTGCTGGCCAGCCAAGCGGGGCTGGTGGGGGGCTTTTTGCCGCGGGGGACGCCCTGGGCTGACCTCTACGCCCGCTCGGCCAGGAGGGCCACCCCATCCCGACCTTGACCACTACGAGATCGCGCCGGCGAGCGACTTCATCGCAGCGAGGGCCGGGTTCGCCGCCCTCTCGGCGACCAGACGGCCCTGAACCGCCCGTTCGAGCGCGCCGAGCGCATCGCCCTTTGTCAACCGGGTAAGAATGCTGCTCGAGGCCAAGTGGCGAAACGGGTACCTGGTTGGAGGCCTTTCATGCCACCCGCCTACTGGTCGACCACTGAGCCGTCCGCATGGAGCCGTGTCACGAGTTCGCGGTCCCGGAACGGGTACTTTTGCTCTCCGCCAGGGACGAGGGCTATGCCAAGCCCAGGGGCCGTCGGGACGAGCAGGTAAGCGCCGTCCCGCTTTGGCACAGGCGAGACGATCTCGGCTTTTGGGGCCTCGTCCTCACCGAGAGGGTACTCCTGGATGGCGAAGTTGGCTATGGCGGCAGCCAGGTGGAGGCAGGCCACGGTGCTCACCGGGCTGAGGGGGTTGTGGGGCACGACACCGACGTGGTTGGCCTCTGCCACTGCAGCCACCTTGCGCGCGCCGGTTATGCCACCGCACATGCAGACGTCGGGCCTGACGTACTGTACGGCGCCCCGGCGCAGGAGCATCTCGAATTCTTGTACCGTGTGCAGCCGCTCACCGGTCGCTATCGGGATGGCAACTTTCTCGGCGACAAGGGCCATCTCGTCAAAGTTGTCCGGTAGCACAGGGTCCTCGTAGAACATGGGACGGAACTGCTCGAGCTCACGGCCGAGGGCGATCGCCTGGGCAGGGGAAAGCTGGCGGTGGATCTCGATGCAGAGGTCCACCGAGGAGCCCACGGCCTCGCGGTACTGGCGCACCGACTCGACGGCCCACTCCAGCTGGCCCACCGAGGTCGTCTCGAAGGGCTCGGACCTCGGTGCGTCGACGAAGGGCGTGAGGTGGCCGACGGCGTTGAAGCCGGCTGCTTTTGCCTCGGCACAGCCTCGCACGAGGTCCTCGCGTGACGCGCCAAAAACGTGCCGGTATACCCTGGCCTTGGCGCGGGTAGGGCCTCCCAGGAGGCTGTGCACCGGGACGCCGTGGTACTGCCCGGCGATGTCCCAAAGGGCGATGTCGATCGCACTGAGCGCGCCCATGATGACCGCGCCGCGAAAATGGAACGCCCGGTAGAGGTACTGCCAGTGGTGCTCGATCTGAAG
>JAJZYO010000332.1 GCA_021798075.1 Actinomycetes bacterium | reverse complement strand
TCGTCAGCGATAGCGTCCCGGTCATCCGCGGGGATGACTTGAGACATCGAGCGACGCGGAGCGAGGGCTTTGTTGGGTGCGTGTTGGGTTAACGAGGCGGGAGAACGGACCCGGGCTACCCCGCGTGACGGTGCAGACTGCGCAACACCGCGAGCGGGGCCGGGTAGACGACGGCCACTCTCGGTGGTGCCGCCGGGACGATCGGCGAGCGGTAACGGCTGCCAGCCCGGGCGAAACCGTACAGTCCCGGGCTCAGTGTTAGCGGGACGCCAACAGGTCCCGGTGGGAGCCGACGTCGCCCGGGAGCACTTCGAGCTCGATGTCGCCGTCGGCGTTGACCGACAAGACCCGCGCCACAGCCGTGTCCGCGTCCTCACAGCCGACCGTCACGTATTGGCCGGCGACTGGAACGAAGCCGGGCCTAGCGTCCTCCACCCTGGTCCAAAGGCGCCGCCCGGTGGTCATGTCCATGAAGTCGACCTCTAGGTCCGGCGGGGTCGCTGCCATCAGGTAATGAGGTTACCTCCCGCCAGCGCGGCCCGGGTTGGGCACAGGGCCATCGAAGCAGCCTAAGAGCCGTGCGACGGTAAGCTCCGACAGGTCTGGCAGGGCCAGGGTGAAGTGGGGGTGGTCGAAAGTCGCCAGCAGCACAAATCCAGCGACTCGTAACCGGCCAAAGCTGGACAACTGCACGTGCGCGTACGGCGCCAGGCGCTCACTGTGACGGCACGCTTCGAGCACGCTGGTCCCGATGGCAGCCTCGACCGACAGCCCTAGCACCCCGAGGAGACGGAAAGACCTGGTAGCCGCTCGTTCGATGCCAGTGGGGTGGAGCACGCCACCCCGGATGACGACAACGGCGTCATCAGGTGGCTGCTCGGCGCGGAGCTGCAATGGGCGCTGCACCAGGGCAACGGTAGCCTCTTGAGCCTCTTGCGACCTGGCCCGGGTGGCGGCCTGCTTGGCGGATGGCTCGCCACTCTCGCGGGGGTTGTCCGGATGGCGAGCCCGTGTTCGCGCCGGGGCCACAAGCTGCTCCACGACTGCCTGCAAGGCTTGGCGGCCAGTGCCTCTTGGTGAGCACAACGCTGGGCGACGAACAGCTGGTCGCGCTCCCTGGTCATGAGCAGGGCTTCGGTCAGCCCGACCAGCCTCAACGAGGACTTGGTCGCGGCCGACGGCTGCCGGGACATCTTGCTGGGCGCCGACAGCGGTGGTCGTCGACCATCGAGGCCCGCCCGTAACGAGCCCGGACCAGCTGCCTGTTGCACAAACCGGGGTGCGCGCTACATAGGCTCGTACACGGGTTGCGTTACACGGTCCACCAGGGAAGACGTGTCGTGGAGCGACCGCGTCCGCAAACGATCGTTCGTGAAACAGCCCCGCGAGCCGGCTTCTCTCATTCGAAGAGCGTTGCAGCTACATTCCAACTCCGCGGAACGGCCCATGGGGCATTGGGGCGGGCCATCTGGGCGGCACGGAGCCCGTTTCAGCGTCCATTGCTCCACGAAGTTGTGACCAGGAAGAGCGTGACAGTTTGCACCAGTGAACACGCTAGGAGTACACGGCCGGATCAGCTCGACGAGCAGGCACACGTTGGGCAAGTCCTCCCCCGAGCTGGTGCGGGGCCCGGTGCCCTAGAACGGCCCGAGCGTGCACGTCGCTGCCTCACCCTGGCGGTTACCGTCGCCCTGTGGGGCCACTTTGCCCCCGCCGGCAACCCAAAACCGGCTCTTCACAATCCACGGTGTAGTCGGGGCCTGAAGCCGCCGGCTTCGAGCAAGCACCGGGCGATGTAATTGGTGAGGTTCCTAAAGCCGAGGGCAGAACCGCGTAGGTGCTCGAGACGGCCATTGATGGCCTCGGTGGGCCCGTTGGAAGTCCCGGGCCGGTCGAAGTAGGCAAGTACGTCGCCGGCACGCTTGTTGAGCGTCCTGCCAAGCGTGGCCAGCTCGCTGAGAGCGGTGGGGACGCCGGTCGCCAGCGAGGCGATCAGCTGCTCCATCGCCCGGCGGCCTTGGCGGCGCTCAGGGTGGCGGTAGGCCCCGACCATGCGCTGGTAGACGGCCCAGGTGACTTCGACCTCGGTATGGCCCTCGTCGGCGAACAGCTCGTCGAGGCGGGCTTTTTGCCGGTCGGTGAGCAGGTCTTCGCCTGTGTGCAGGGTGCGCCGGGCAGCATAAAGGGGGTCGCCTTTTCGGCCGCGGTGGCCGTGCAGCTGTTGTTGGGCGCGTTGGCGACAGCGGTCCAGGGCGTCGCCGGCGAGGCGGACCGTATGGAAAGGATCCATGACCGTGGTGGCGTCAGGGAGCTGTTCGAGCGCGGCTGTCTTGAAGCCCGTGAAGCCGTCCATGGCCACCACCTCGACCTGGTCACGCCACTGCTTTGGACGCGCCGCCAGCCAGGCGGCGAAAACGGCCTTGGAGCGGCCCTCGACCATGTCGAGCAACCTGGCCGGCCCAGTGCCGTCGCGCACCGGGGTCAAGTCGATGACCACGGTCACGTACTTGTCCCCCCGGCGCGTGTGGCGCCAGACATGCTCGTCCACGCCGATCGCCCGCACTCCGTCGAAGCGGCCCGGGTCGCTGATCAGCACCCGGCGTCCCTCTTCGAGCACGGCGTCGTTGGCAGTCCCCCATGAAACTCCCAGCGCCCCGGCGATGCGGGCGATGCTCAGGTGCCCTACGACCAGCGCCTCTAACGCCCATGCCAGCGCCCGCCGGGACAACCCCTCCCTCGGCCCGGCTGCTGCGCCCATGTCTTGGCGCCACACGTGGGCACATGCCTGACAGCGGTAACGGCGCAGGGTAACGACCAGGGTCGTGGGCCGCCACCCGGACGGCTCGTGCGCCAGGCGCCGGGTGACGCTGTCGCGCACCTGGCCCTCGGCACCGCAGCGTCTGCACCAGGGGTCATCGGCAACTACCCGGCAGGCCAGGACGGCCCGCTCAGGCTGTAGGCGCTGACCGGTCACCACCAGGCCGAGACCGTCGAGACGGCAAAAAGAGCTCAGGTCGGGCGGGGCAAAGCCGCCTTCGGCGGTAGCGTCGGACATGTCGGGGTCTCCTTGACGGGTTGTGTGAGAACCCCCATCATCGGACGACCCCGACCCCCAGACGCGGATGCCTCGTCCGAGCCGACTACACCCTCAATCGCGAAGAGCCCCAAAACCACCTCGCAGCGAACCCGACCTGTCACTCTCGGCGCGGTTCGGCTTCCAAGCCCTTGTGGTGCCAGAGGTTCCAGCACTATAGAGGGCGCCAAGGAGGTTGGCCATGATGAAGAAGGCCCTGTTTACAGTCCTCGCTGCGCTGGGGCTTGCATCGGTGGGGGTTGTTGGGACGGCGAGCCCAGCCATGGCGGTTTCGACGCCACAGTGGTCAGTCATTCCGAGCCCCAGCCCGGGAAGTGGTGACGACTACCTAGGAAGCGTCTCTTGCATAAGCACGAATTTCTGCGTAGCTGTGGGCAGCCAAGAAAGCGGGGTCCTCATCGAGACCTGGGACGGAACCAGTTGGTCTGTTGCAGCCAGTCCTAACCTCAGTCTCGGGGACTTTTTGGAAGGGGTCTCGTGCACAAGCACGAGCTTCTGCGTTTCTGTCGGTGTTTACTATAACCAGGCAACCAGCTCCGACCAGACTCTGGTCGAGACCTACGACGGCAGCAGTTGGTCCATCACGTCGAGCCCGGACTCGTCCATCTCAGAGATAAACGTCCTGACGGCGGTCTCGT
>JAJZYO010000331.1 GCA_021798075.1 Actinomycetes bacterium | reverse complement strand
TGCGCCTTTCCTCGGGCTGCAGCTCTGGCAACTGGGCGCTCAGGGCGGCGGAACGGACGCTCGCGGTGGCGGCCACTAGCGGGCCCGGCGGAGCGCCGCACAGCTGAGGCACGCCGGCAGCCCCCGCGCCACTGCCGCCGCTTCGGAAAGACGCATCCACCCGGGCGGGGTGGTCCAACGCGCCCGGACGACCCCGTCGGGCTGCCCCCCGTCCAGGTCGAGCTGCGCCGGGACGTAACCGCGCTCCCTGGCCTTGATGCCACCCGCGACCGCCCCACATTGCGGGCTTGTGTGGTAAGCGGACCCGTGCGGCGCCACCCACACCTGGCGCCGGCGGGCCAAGGGCCGGTGGGCCTGACAGAAAGGGATGCCGCAGTTGTCGCAGATCTCGCCGGCGGTCCACCAGTCTGTGCTCACATCACGACATTCTGGCACGCTCGGCGCCGTGATTGGGTGGATGGCGCGTCGCGGCACTAAGGGAACACTACATCGCGGCATGCCTACCCCAGGCTGCTCCGACCCGAACAGTCGGGGGCCCCTCGTCTCGATTGGGTAAAGATCTGCAATGCCCGAAGGCTCCAAATAAGCATCACAAAGTTCCTTGGCAGTTGTTCAGGCTAGGCCAAGCTTCCCGTCAGCTAGGCCTCCCAAGATGTGAGTCACTGGGACCCCAAAGAAGGGAGCACGTCGATGAACGTGAAGCTACAAAAGAGCGAGAAGACCACGGTCTGCCACCTAGCGGGAGTCCTCGACCACCAAGCCCAAGGCATCCTCGAGGCCTCTCTGGCACCGCTCGGGCAAGGGCGACGCGTTGTCTTCGAGATATCCGATGTCCCCGTCGTCGACTCAGCCGGGCTGGGCGTACTGCTCCGTGCTGCACGTCAGGTGCGGCACGGGGGAGGCGAGGCGGTCATCTGCACCGACAAGCCGTCCGTCCGCAGGATCCTCGAGGCGGTCGTCGTGCCCTCGAACGCGAGCGTGCTCGGCGACGAAACAGCCGCGACGTCGTGCCACGTACCGGCGCGCGCGGCATAAGCCTGGACGGCCTCTTCGGACTGGCGCCCGCTCGGGTATCGGGAGGGCGGTCTACCGGCTAACCTCCCCCGAGTGCCGGTCTTGTCCGGTCAACTGCCACAAGGGGGTTCGCAATGTCGTCACGAGTCCTAGCCGGCACCGAAGAGACGGCCCTGCTGCCGCCTCTTCTTCGCAAGCCAGCCGCGCCAAGAGCTGGGACAACGCAGGCGAACGACCTGAGGGCCGGGATGCCGGTCGGTGACCTGATGCAGCTCCAACGCGCGATCGGCAACAAGGCGCTTGGTGCCTTGCTCGTCCAGTCACCCCCAGAGCCCCTCGTCCAACGAGGCAAGAAAAAGACGAAAAACGGGAAGGGCGAGAACGGGGCGGGAAAGGACAAGGGCGGCAAGGTCTTGGTGACCGACGGAGTGGACATCGACGGGGTCCTCGTCAACAAGGAAGGGTACCCACAGTGGGAGATGAACGGGGAAGTCTGGCACCTAAACGTGGCTGGAGGCGGCACCCACCACGTGACCTCGGAGACCTCGCCCAAGCAGCAGTACTTCTTCGAAAGAGACGGTGACCGGTGCAGGCCCTGCAGGCCCCCCAAGGGCGAAACCGGCAGGAATTCCCACATGTTTAGTGCCCTGCCGAAAAATGTGCGGACCTTCGTCGAAGACAATTTCCTCGAACTGATCAAGTAAATAGCAGGGCGCTCGAGCACATTTTCATCCCAGTACATCGAGACCTCCGTGCCCCCTCTTTTGGCCACATCGGTACGCACCAGGGACCCCCAGACGGGCCTGGCTCAGCCTCGAGGGCGCTGGCCGGGGGGCGAGGCCCAAAAGCGGGGTAGTGGCGAACGCGGAGCTTAGGACGACGCTGCGAAAACCTTGGCGTCGCCGAAGGTGTAGATATGCCCCTTGGCGCCGAGCAGCCAGTAGCCGCGGCCGTCGGGGGTGCCCGCAATGGCGGTGATCGGGGCGGAGGGCTTCACTCCCTCCCCCGGCAGCGAGCCATAAAAGCCGTTTTGGGCATCACCGTACGTGCTCACCCCGCCGTCCATCCCCGCCTCCCACGCACCGTTGCCGGAAGGTGTGACCGCTGTGCCCACGAGAGTGGTGGCCTGGGCGGTCCCTGGCCCGCCGTAGACGAACTCGTTGCCCGGGTAGAGGTAGACCGCGCTGTCGTCAGCGGCCGTCACGATGTAGCCGCCACCGGGCCGCGCGGCGATGGCATCAAAGGGCGCCAGGTGGCTGCTCGGCATCCCAAGGACCTTGGCGCCTCCGAAGCCGTAGACGTGGCCGCCCGAAGAAAGCAACCAGTAACCCTTCCCGTTTGGCGTCGCCGCAATCCCGACGACAGGGCCCAAGGGCCTCACGTGTTTAGAGGCCAAAGAGCCATAGTCGTGAGCGTCACCAAAGTCATAGACGCCACCATTGGCAGTGGCGAGCCAGTACCCGTGGCCGTCGTAAGTACGGGCCAGGCCGATTACGCCACCGCCCGAAGCCGCCTTCCCCGGCGCTAGAGAGCCGTACGAGCGGGCGTCCCCGAACGCCGACACCGCTCCGTTGGCACGCACGAGCCAGTAGCCCTGGCCGTCAACCGTAGGAACGATGCCCACGTAACCGCCCGCCTTCGAGGCCGGGGGCCCGCCAGAGGTGACTTGGAAGGCTGCGGTGGCGACCACGTGGCCCTTGCACGAGGGGGCCACGAACTCGTAACGGCCTGGCGTGGTGGCTCCCCCCGGCCCGCCGACACCCGTCTTGCCTGCGCTGCCCAAGAACGAGGGCACCACGAAGGTCACCGACCACGAGCCGTTCTTTTGTGGGGGCGTGGTCATCTGCGTGAGCGGTCCCTTGCCCCCGGCGTGCTGGAAGTCGAAACCGAACCAGTTAGTGCCGGCAACGCAGCCACCCCCGGCTTTCCCGCTCACGGTGACGACGGTGCCCGGCGGGCCCGAGGAGACAGATAGCGAGAGCTTCTTCGAAGCCGACGGGCCCCCACAAGCCGACAAGCCGGCCGAAGCAACGACGGCGAGCGCGGCGCCAGCGAGCACCCGGCGTGCAGGACCTCCGCGAGGTGTGCCAGACACCGGCGCGCGCGCGCCACGCCCCGGCTCGCAATCAGTAGCCGGCGCGCTCGCGCGCCGAAGAGCCCTGTTCACCACTGAAGGATATTGCCTGAGGGCAGGCGGCGGTTACCACTCCTACGGGGAGACCTGCCCAAACAGCGCTGCCTACCTGCTGCCGCCTGATGCGAGGTTGTGGCGGACCTTCTCTAGCGCCTCGAGCAACGCCCCACGCTGTGCCCTCGTGAAACCGCGAAGCGCCCGCTCGTCGAGCCCGGCCATCTCGCGGAGCACGTCCGCACGCAGGTGCCGCCCCTTGTCCGTGAGCACCAGCCGCACGAGGCGGCGGTCGCTCGGGTGGGGTTCTCGCCGCAGCAGGCCAGCGGCCTCCATGCGCGTCGCCGCCCTTGTGACGGTCGGCGTCGCGATGCCGAGGCGCCGGGCAACCTCTCCGGGCGCCAGCCCGTCCTCCTCCCAGAGGCACGACAAGACATACTGCTGGCCCTCGTGGATGCCATGGCAGGAGAACGCGGCGCTGGATGCCACTGCGAGCGCCCGTTTGGCCTCCCAGAACGCCGCCTGGAAGGCATTGTCCTCTGGCTTGGTCACGGCCCACAAGCGTACGCGCCGGCCAGGGGAGCCCGCCCC
>JAJZYO010000330.1 GCA_021798075.1 Actinomycetes bacterium | reverse complement strand
AGGCGCTACCAGTGGAGCTGGTCGGGGCGGCGGCAGCGAGGAGCCGGCCCGGGGCCGGCCGGGCTGGAGTCCCATCGGCGCCGGCGGGGACAGAGTCGGAGCTGCCGGCGACCGAGCGGGTGGGCGATCGGGCCGAGGCACCAACAGACAGGGGCCGGGCAGGAGCGGGCCGCGCAGATAGGGGCGAGCCGGCCCGCAACCGGGTGCGGTTTGGCTTTCTCGGGACCACCGGCGTCGCCAGAGAACGGGAAAGCGCACCCACTAGGCCAGAACGCACCCAGAAAGCGGCCTCGAGCCCGAAACGGGCGCGGCCGGCGTCCCCAACGTCCCCGGCGTCCCCGGCGTCCCCGGCGTCCCCGGCGTCCCCGACGTCCCCAGCCAGCGCCGCAGGCGGCGGCCAGGCCGGCGCGGGCGTGGCCGCCAGTCCGAGGAAGGCGCCGGCACACCCCGTACAACCCGCCCCCCGCCAGCGGGCACCCAAGGCGCCGCGCCCGCCTGCCCGTAAAGCGCCGGCAGAAACCCGCAAAACACCGGCAGAAAAAGGCGAGCAGCAGGACGAAGTCCTCGCGACCCGCCTCCGCGAGCGCCTGAAGCGGTGATGGCACCGGTGCGCCGTCGCCTTCGGGCCGCTGCGGTCGTGGGCCTCATATGTGCCATGTATGCCGGCCTCACCGCCATCGCCGGCCTGGCCGGCGCTTCCCCGCCGGCCGCGGAAAGCAGCGGGACTTGGCGCGCGGTCGCCTCTTTCCCCTATTCGTCGAGCGAGCTCGGGGGCGTCGACTGCCCCTCGGCGTCGGTGTGCCTGGCGACCGGGGTCAACGCCGCCGGGCTGGCTGGGCTCGTGCTGGCCACCTACGACGGCGGCAGGCGATGGGCCACCGTCGAGATACCGGAGGGCAAGCCGGCGGGGGTCGCGTGCCCGTCGGCAACGCTGTGCGAGCTCGTCGGCTCGGGCGTCGGACGCGCTCGTCTCGGCGCCATAGCGCTCCGCAGCTCCGACGGCGGGCGTCACTGGTCCCCCCAACGCCTGCCGGCAGGGACTTATGCCTTGGCCGGGATCGCCTGCCCCTCGGTAAATGTCTGTGAGGCCGTGGGGATCGTCCCGGCGGGCTTTGGGGGCGTGGCGCTTCGCACCACGGACGGGGGAGAACACTGGGCCGTGCAGCGCCTACCGAAGGGTACGGGCGGCCTCTCCGCCGTGGCGTGCCCTTCGTCCAAGATGTGCATTGCCGTTGGCACCGACCTGCACTTCGGGTCGGTCGTGGTGCAAACAGACGATGGCGGTGCGCACTGGTCCGGCGATCGCGTCCCGGCCGGGACGGGAGGGCTAACGGGCGTGGCCTGTCCATCGTCGCGCGCATGCACGGCGGTGGGGCAGACGAAGTCCGGCGGTGGGGGGTTCGGTGCCGGAGAGCACCGTGCCGGTGCGAGTGCTGGCGGGTACCTTGCCGCCCGGGCGGGCCCCGGCGGCGCCGTTATCCGTACAAGCGACGGAGGTCGCCACTGGAGCTCGGTGAGCCTGCCGGCCACGGGCCACCTGGAGGGCATCTCGTGCGCTTCGCGCTCGGAGTGCTTCGCCGTCGGCAAGGTCGCCCGCGGCTCCACGGGGGAGGTGCTAAAGACCCTGGACGGCGGCAGGAGGTGGGAAGCCTCGAGCGGCCCACCCGGGACAGGGCTCTACTACTCCATTTCGTGCGCCTCCACCTCGGTATGCCAGGCCGTCGGGACCAATCCCTCGGGTTCTGCCGGCGATGCGACCGCGACAACCGATGGCGGCACGACTTGGGTGGCAGAGGGGCTGTCGGGGACCAACCTCTTGTACACGATCGATTGCTCGTCCCCCCCAGTTTGCGAGGTGGCGGGCGTTGGCGCGTCGGGCACTTCTGCCATCTCGCTCCGCAGCACGGACTACGGGCGCTCGTGGGTACGCCGCCCGCTACCAGGCGGTATCGGCTATTTCGGCGCGCCCGGCCTGGACTGCCTTTCGGCCTCGCTTTGCGAGGCGGTAGGGGCTAACGCCTCTGGCACTGCCGGCTACGCCCTCCGGGCTGTAGCGGTCTCCCGCAGCCACCTTTCTAATAGCTCCGCACACGCCGGCCTGGGCTGGTCGGCCCAACGCCTGCCCGCCGGCACGGGCCCTTTGAACTCGGTCTCTTGTGCCTCGGCTTCGGAATGCGTTGCGGTCGGGCTGGACCGAACCGGCAAGGTGGCGCTCGCCTTGCGGACACTCGACAGGGGGAAAAGCTGGGAAGTAGGACAGGTGGGAGATGTCGCCAGCGCGCTCGATGCCGTGGCCTGCCCGAGCCGCTCTTTTTGTGAAGCCGTCGGCTTGGGAGCTACGAAATCGGGTGGCTTTGCTGCGAGCACGAGCAACGATGGCCTCACCTGGGCCGCCCAGGCGCTCCCTCCGAACACAGGGGAGCTCGACGGAGTAACCTGCAGCTCGGCTCGGGTCTGCGAAGCGGCGGGGATGACCTCGACGGGGTTCCTCGGTGCGGCCTTGCGGACGACCGACGGCGGTAGGCACTGGGTTTCTCAACGGCTGCCCGCGACGACCGGTCCCCTCGCCGCCCTCGCCTGCCCGACCGCCACGGTCTGCGAGACGGTGGGCGTGGTCGCGAACAAGGCCGTGGAGGAGGGTATCGCCCTGCGCACCAACGACGCTGGGAGGTCATGGGGCACACAGCGGCTCCCCGCCGGCATAACTGCGATGGTTGCGCTGGCTTGCCCCTCGGCAGCCCAATGCTACGCCGTCGGCCAGACAACGACCACCACCCTCGTCCTGCGCTGGGAAAGCTGAGGGGCGGCCAACCCAGGTGTTGCGGTCGCAACCAGGCAAGGCTTGCCTGGCGCGGCACTCGGCAGCAGTTCGCTAACCTCGGGACGATGCCGAGATCTAATCAGGGCCTCGGGGCCATGGAAAGGGCCGAACTCGACAACGGGCTGAAGGTAGTAGTAGTCCCTGAGCCTGGAGCGACGATCGTCGGGGTAACCGTCGTGTACAACGTCGGGTTCCGCTCCGAACCAGAGGGGCGGACCGGGTTCGCCCACCTCTTCGAGCACATGATGTTCCAGGGTTCGGCAAACGTCGCCAAGTTGGAGCATGCTCGCGCGGTCGAATCAGCTGGCGGCGTGTTCAACGGTCACACCCGCGCAGACGTGACCGTCTACTACGAGGCCCTGCCTTCGGCCGCTCTCGAACTGGCCCTCTACTTAGAGGCCGACAGGATGGCGGCACTCGCCCTCACAGAGGAAAACCTGCGCAACCAGGTCGCCGTCGTCAAAGAAGAGATAAGGCGCAATGTGCTCAACCGGCCCTACGGCGGGTTCCCCTGGATACCCTTACCGGCGATAGCCTTTCGCTCCTACCCGAACGCCCATAACGGCTACGGTGACTTCACCGACCTCGAGCAGGCGACCCTGGCCGACGGCCGCGATTTCTACGCGCGCTATTACAACCCCGCCAACGCTGTGCTGACGGTCGTAGGCGGTTGCCGTACAGAAGACGTCGTGGCGCTGGCGGAGCGGCACTTCGGCGGGATAAAGCGGCGGCGGGCACCCAAGCACGGGCCTTTTCCCGAGCCCGCCTTGAAAGCTGACCGCCACCAGAGGGCCGGCAGTTCGCTGGTGCCACAACCGGCGTTCGCCATCGGCTACCGCACGCCTGACCCAATCGGCAACTTGGACTGCTTCCTCGCGTATTTCATGCTGGCAGAGCTGTTGGCGAGCGGGGAAGCCAGCCGCCTC
>JAJZYO010000329.1 GCA_021798075.1 Actinomycetes bacterium | reverse complement strand
GGCGCACCGCCCGGTCAGCTCCTCGATGGTCGAAGCAGTGGTCCAGGTGATGGGTGACGCCTACCCCGACCTCGTCCGCAACGCAGATTTCATCGCTGACGTGGCGGGGCGAGAGGAGGAGCGCTTCCTTGCCAACCTGCGTTCAGGCATGTCACTGCTCGAGTCCGAGCTAGCTGGCGATGTCCTCTCAGGTGAGGCGGCATTCAAGCTGCACGACACCCACGGGTTCCCGATCGAGCTGACCAGGGAGATCGTCGCCGAGAGGGAGGCGACGGTGGACGAGGCAGGGTTTGCGGCCGCCATGGAGCGCCAGAGGGAGCAGTCCCGTGAGGCGACCCGTGCGCGGACCGCGGGTGGGCAGCCCGACCTCGCCGCCTACCGGGAAGTGCTCGAACAGTTCGGGCCTACCAAGTTCACGGGCTATCAGACCCTGGAAGGCCCGGCGCGGGTCCTCGCCGTGCTCGAGGCTCCTCTGGGTGTGGAGATTTTCTTGGATCGGACCCCCTTTTACGCAGAGGCGGGGGGCCAGGTGGGCGACGCGGGCATCATTTCCACTGAGAGCGGGCGCGCCCGGGTGACCGACACGACCGCGCCCCTGCCGGGGCTCCATCGCCACACCGCGGTGGTCGAGGGCACCGTCAGCGCCGGCCAAGAGGCGAGCGCCGCCGTTGACGCCGAGCGCCGGGCGGCGATCCGGCGCAACCACACTGGGACGCACCTGCTCCACTGGGCGCTGCGTGAGGTGCTCGGCCAGCACGTGAAGCAGCATGGTTCCCTTGTCGCCCCCGACCGCCTGCGCTTCGACTTCTCCCATTACGCCCAAGTGACCCGTGACGAGCTCGACCGGGTCGAGGATCTGGTCAACACCCAGATCCTGGCTGACTCGCTCGTCATGACCGAGGAGCTCCCGCGCAAGGAGGCCGAGGCCAAGGGGGCTATCGCCTTCTTCGGGGAAAAGTACGGCGAGGTCGTGCGGGTCGTCCACGCCGGTGACCATTCGGTCGAGCTCTGCGGTGGCACGCACGTGGAGCGCCTCGGCATGATCGGCCCGCTCGAGATCGTCTCCGAGTCCTCGATCGGCTCCAACCTCCGCCGGGTGGAGGCTCTCACGGGCACCGCCACCCTCGTTCGCTTGAGGTCCAACGAGGCCAAGCTCGTTCACGCGGCGAGCCTCTTGAAGGTGGCCCCCGAGGATCTGGCTTCTGCGATCGAGCGACGCTTGGCGGAGCTGAAAGCGGTGCAGGACGAGCTTCGTTCAGCGCGCCAGGGACGCCTCGCCGAGGATGCCAGCGCTCTGGCGGCGGCTGGCGCCGTCGTCGTCGCACGGCGCGACGGGCTCGCCGCCGACGCGCTCAGGGACCTGGCCACCACCACTCTCGCCCGCGAGGGCGTCCGAGCCGTTGTGCTCGGCGGCACCCCCGGTGACGGCAA
Organism: Actinomycetes bacterium; assembly: GCA_021798075.1. Next base: position 2,327 of record JAJZYO010000329.1, on the reverse strand, counting down.
GGTCTCCATGGTTGCCGCAGTCGAAAAGGGCTTTCCCGTGCCGGCGCCGGAGCTCGTAGCCGGCGCCGCGCGCATCGTCGGTGGCGGCGGAGGCGGGCGCAACCCCGAGGTAGCCATGGCGGGCGGGCGCGACGTTTCCCGCCTCGACGAAGCTCTGGAGTGGGCGCGGGCGAGGCTCTCTTGAGCATGGGTTCTGGCTTAGGCCAGGTGAAGCCTTGAGCAGGGTTTTGGGGGTCGACCTCGGCTCCAAGCGCATCGGCCTCGCGATCTCCGACGACGGGCGGGTGCTGGCGAGCGCTTACCAGGTGCTCCAGCGGGGCCGTTCCCGCGTCGCCGACCACGCCGAGCTTGCACGCACCGTCGCCGAGAGCGGCGCCACTTTGGTGGTGGTCGGCCTGCCCCTTTCCCTCTCCGGGCGTTCCGGGCCGGCGGCTAGGGCGGTCGAGGCAGAGGTGGCCGAGCTGCGCCAAGTGCTCGACGTGCCTGTCGAGCTGTGCGACGAGCGCCTCACGACCGTAGTGGCGAGCCGCTCCTTGGAGGGACGGCGGCCGGCGCTCAGGCGTGCCGTGATCGACCAGATGGCGGCGGCGGGGATCTTGCAGACCTGGCTCGACCGCCAGCGCCGCGCTTCGTGAGCCGGCGCAGGCGGGCGGCGGTCGGGGCCGCCGCTTTGGTGGTTGCGGCGTGCCTGGTCGGCTACTTCCATTTCAGCTCCGAGATACACGGGGGCACCCCCGGCCCGGCGGTCACGGTCTCTATCCCCGAAGGGCTCTCCACGCCGGCGATAGCCCGCAAGCTCGCCCGGGCCGGGGTCATCCACAGCCCGACGCTGTTCGAACTGTACGTGAAGCTCGTGGGGAGCAAGGCGCTCCTGGCCGGGACCTACAAGCTGCCGACGAACGAGGGTTATGCCACGGTGATCTCTGCCCTGGAGAAAGGGCCCGTCATGAGGGAGCTCGTCGTGCCCGAGGGCTTCACGCTCGCCGAGATGGCCAAGGCGGTGGTGGCCCTCCACGCCGGCATAAGCGCGAACGCCTTCCTCCAGGCGACCCGTGCCGTCCGCTCTCCCTACGAGCCGGCGGGCTCCCATGACCTCGAGGGCCTCCTTTTCCCGGCCACCTACCCGGTCGCGGTGGGCGAGACCGCCACCGCGCTCGTCCAGTACATGGTCACCACCTTTGACCAGCATGCCGCCACACTCGGGCTGCCAAGCGCGGCCAAACGGCTCGGCCTCAGCGCGTACCAGGTAATAAAGGTGGCCTCGATCGTCGAGCGCGAGGCCAAGTTGGAAGTGGACCGGGGGCCGATCGCGAGCGCGATCTACAACCGCTTGGCCCTCGGGATGCCCATCGGTGCGGAGTCGACGCTCCTCTACGGGCTTGGGGACGGTCTCCCCTTCCATGGCAAACTCGTCGACTTGACGGTCAGCAACCCCTACAACACCTTTACCCGAAAGGGCCTCCCGCCGACTCCGATCGCGAGCCCAGGGGTGCCGTCGCTCGAAGCTGCGATGCACCCGCCCGAGACGAAGTTCGTCTACTGGGTAGAGGTAAACCCCGACGGGAAGATGGGTTTCGGCACCACCCAGGCACAGTTCCGCCAGCTCCAGCGCGAATGTCAGGTCGTCCACCTGTGCTGAGGGGGCGTCAGGTCTGGCCGTTGGCCACCACCGCTGTCGCTGGTGTGATCGGCGACCCGGTCGAGCATTCCCTCTCCCCGGTGCTGCACAACGCCGCCTTCATGGCGCTCGGCCTCGATTGGGCTTATGTGGCCTTCCCTGTCCCGGCGGGAAGGGGTGAAGAGGCCGTGGCCGCTATGGCTGACCTCGGCATCCGCGGCCTTTCGGTGACGATGCCCCACAAGGCGCCCGCCGCGCGCGCTTGCGAGCGCCTCAGCGCCGTTGCCGAGCGCCTGGGGGTCGCCAACACCGTCACAAACGTCGGTGGCGTCTTGGTTGGCGACAGCACCGATGGCTCCGGGTTCCTCGACTCGCTCGCCGAGCAGGGCTGGTCGCCCGAAGGCAAGCGTTGCTTCGTGCTCGGTGCCGGCGGGGCCGCCCGGGCGGTGGTCCTGGCCCTGGCCCAGGCAGGGGCCAAGCGCGTCGACGTGCTCGCTCGCCGGGAGGAGGAGGCGTTGGCGGCCGTCTCGCTCGCCGGCCCGGTCGGAGGGCTCGGGGTCGCTGAGCAGCTAGACCAAGCGGACCTCCTCGTGAACGCCACCCCGGTCGGGATGACGAGCGACGGGTTGCCCTTCGGGATCGACCCGATGCGCATCGGGCCGGGCCAGCTCGTCGCCGACCTGATCTACGCCCCCGACGTGACGCCGCT
>JAJZYO010000328.1 GCA_021798075.1 Actinomycetes bacterium | reverse complement strand
TTGGCCCCAACGCCGCCATTGGCCCCAACGCCGCCATTGGCCCCAACGCCGCCATTGGACAGTGGCACAACGCTCAGGCGGTAATCCCTACCGTCGGGGAGGGACAGCACCTTTCCTGACAGGGCCTCGAGCGAGGCGCCTGCGTTCAGCAGGGCCGCCGCCGGTCGACCGAGCACCGAAGGACTGAACAATGCCGAAGCCGCGGGGTTGGCGTCGCGGACAGACCGCTCGTCGTCTAGGACCAAGATCGGCACGCTCGTCGTCTCGAAGAGATGGCGGTAACGCACCTCCGCGCGGAGGCGTTCGGTCGTGGCTTCCTGGGCGCGACGGTGGGCGAGGCGTTCCGCCTCGATCCGATGCCCCACGAAGAGGGCGATGACTACGACAAGGACGAGGTTGGCCGAGTCGGCGCCGACGTGGCCCTCGTCGTTGGGCAGCAACAAGTCGGGGAGCCACAAGAGCGTGGCCCACAAACCCGTGGCGGCCGAGCCGGGCAAGCCATAGCGCAGGGCCGCGTACGCGACCGGCACTATCAAAAGAGCTACAGGGATGCCGGCGGGGAAGACGCCAGTCGAGCTTGGGACGCTCAAGTCGACGAGCAGGTGGGCGGCCGCGATGACCACGACCATGACCTGGACAGCCCAAAAGGGGGCCTCTCTAAAAGGGGGTTTGAGGGCACTTCGCAGGGCCGCCACGACGTCGGCGCCGCTAAACCGTTTACCCATCGTTGCCAGGCCCCGGGTGGCTGAGGGCGTAGAGAGCCGCCTCAGTCCGGGACGCGGCCCCCAGCTTGCCGAGCACGCCGGACACGTAGCCCTCGACCGTGCGCACCCCGAGCCCGAGCTCGGCCGCGATGCGCTTGTTCGGCAACCCGCGGGCGACCAGCGTCAGCACCTCGGCCTCCCGGGGGGTCAGTGCGATCGCCGGCCGGGGCCGTTCGCTCCCCGGCCGCCGGGCGAGGCGCCGTGAGATGGCCCTGTCGAGCACGAACACCCCATCTGCTGCCGCTCGTACGGCTTCGGCAAGCTCGTGGCCAGAAGCGGTTTTCAGGAGGTACCCGGCCACCCCCGTGTTGAGTGCTTCGTCCACGAAAGCAATGTCGTCGTAAGCGCTCAGTATGACGACCCGCACCGCTGGCGCGCTCGCTGAAGCCCATCGGGCAAGTTCGAGGCCGCTTTGGCCCGGGAGGCTGACGTCAACCAGGGCGACATCAGGTTGGAGCCGTCCGAGGAGGTCGACCGCCTCCTCCGCGCTGCCGGCGGTTCCGACCACGCAGAGACCTGGTTCCTGGTCGAGCAGGCGGGAGGTGCCCTCGCGGACAAGAGCATGGTCGTCGACGATCACGAGCCGCACCTCGTCCCCTCCGGCACGGGCCCGTGGAACTACGGTCCCAGGCTCTTCGGTTGGGCCCTCGGGCATGATCTCGGTGGTAGGAGGCGTAGGCTCCCGGTAGCCAGGAGCGGCGGGCGAGGCGACAATTGGGTCGTGGGAGAGTTGGCGCGCGTGGCGCTCGGTGTCGTAGTGGCCGGTGCCCTCCTGGCCGTCGGGGCCTATGGGGTCATGGCCCTGCTCATCGTCGCTAAGGCCCTCGTCGGTCCGCGGCCGAGCGACCCCGTCCAAGACGAGCTCGATGCTTTCCTCGTAGAGGTGCTCGGCCCTCGCGACGTGGTCGTCCCCAGCACCCCGCGTGCCGGGGAGCGTGCCGGTTTCTCGCTGGTGCACCGGCGCCGGCACGGGGCGGTGGGCCGCCAGGAGGGGCTTGGGCGCGCCGCCTGACGGCGGCCCTGCGATGGCTCTGAGGCTCCTCTCAGCCACGGGGTAGTTCCTCTCCCACGTCTATCCAAACGGGGCCCGGCCCTGACAACGCCGCCTGGAGCTTCCCAGCCTCTGGGCCCGCTTCCAGCGCGTCGGCGACTCGCCGGAGGAACACCCGGACGGTTGCTTTGGCGACCCGATGGAGCAGCGCCTCGTCGAGCAGCTGGCCGGCACGCCCGAGGGGCGGGTGGTAGCTGCCTCGCAGACGGAGCTCCGACCGTTCGGCGTCGACGGCGGAGACCACTATTTCGGCTTCCATCCGGGGGAACAGACCTGATGGCCCTCTTGCTTCCCAGGTGATCGGCATGGCCCGTTCCTCACCTCTTTCTTCGACGCGACCGAGCCTTACGAGGACGGTCTTTGCCAGCCAGGAGCCCCGAGGGCCGACACGGACGCGCAGGGGGTCCTCCTCGGCATGAGCGGCTTCCATCAGGGGGAACAGCCACGAAGTGCCCGTGCTCAGGCGCTCGGCCACCGTGGCCGCCGCAACCTCCACCTGGATCGTGTCTTCGACGCCGACGACCATCTCGGCTAGGCGGTGACAACCCGGCGCCGCCAGGTACGCGCCCGACGCCAGGGCCTCGTCTTGGCGCGCAAGATCGGCCAGGGTCGTGGCTGCGAGGGACTCGCGCAGCCTTCCAACGGCAATGGTCCAAGTCTCATGAAGGGGGCAAGCCGCCTGCCAGTGGCTAGGGCCGTCGCCGAGAGAGCAGCGCTGGACCTGCAATGGCCCCTCGCCCGCCTCGACCACCTCGAGCACGCTCACCTGCTCTGGGGGACGGGAAAGACGGTAGCCGCCGTCCCGCCCGGCCTTTGAGCTGGCCAAACCTGCCCGGCCCAGGCAGGCGAGGATCTGGGAAGCGAAAGCAGCGGGGACGGCCATCTGCCCAACCACCTCCCGGACCTTGCGGGCCTCGGGGTAGGCATGGGCAAGTACCAAGGCCGACCGCACCACGTAGTCGCCTCGCTTAGTGAGGGCAAGGTTCACCACCTACGTATAGTAGCCCACTTGACGTAGAGAGATTCCGTGCTTATACTCCACGTAACATCACTCAAGTAGCTGTACGGGAAGGAATGTGAAGATGGCCCTGACAGAGCAGGATCGTCCGACGGGCTTGGCCGACCCGGTTCCGGCAGTATTGCGGTTGCACCCACCAGAAAGGCAAGGGCTCCGCGAGCGGTTCGCGCCGAGCGATCCTTCCCCCGGTTGGGACCTGACCGCCCGGTCGCCCAAGCTGGCCCGCCTGGTGCGGAGCCGCCGGTTCCAATTTTTCTTGGTCTTGCCCAACCAGATCGTCTTTTGGACGGTGATCATGGTCGGCCTTTTCGGCACGGTCGTGCCGGGGATGAACTTTGGTACCGCGATCACCTGGTACGTCTGGTTCTGCCTCGTGTTCGTGATGATGGTGGTGGTCGGGCGCGCTTGGTGCTCGATGTGCCCCTTCGGCGGGTTTGCAGAGTGGGTGCAGCGGCGGGCATTGTGGCAGCGGGCCCAAAAAACTCTCGGCCTCGGCTGGAAGTTCCCCGAGCCCTTGGCGCGCTATGGGTTCCTCCTTCCGGTCGGTTCGTTCCTCTTGCTCACCTGGATCGAGGAGTTCTTCAATATCGCCGGCCCTGGGGCGCCGTCGTACACCTCGTGGATGGTCGTCGGGATCGTCACGAGCGCGCTGACCTTCTTCCTCCTTTTCGAGCGCCGGACCTTTTGCCGCTACATCTGCCCGCTCAGCACCCTGATCGGCACGGTTGGCTCGATGGGTTCGGTGGCGGGCTTCCGCACCCGCGACCGCGAGGTCTGCCTCAGCTGCCAGACCAAGGACTGCATGCGGGGCAGCGAGAAGGGCTACGGGTGCCCCTGGTACACCTGGCCTGGCAGTGCGGACTCGAACCTCTACTGCGGCCTCTGCAGCGAGTGCTACAAATCCTGCCCCGAGGGAAACATCGGCCTGTTTGTA
>JAJZYO010000327.1 GCA_021798075.1 Actinomycetes bacterium | reverse complement strand
GCCCTCGCTAAGGCCAAACTTGGCCAGCTCAGTGACATTGCCGCCGTAGACCTCGGCCCAGCGGATGCGGTGCTCGCTCGCGTGGATGCGCCCGAGGTCGCGCCGCATGAGCACGATGAAGGTCCCCGCCGGAGGGTCGTCCACCAAGTCCTTCAGCATGTGCGGTGCCTGGGCCACGATGCCCTCGCGCCGTAGCACCTCCCGGAACGCCCCGACGTCCTTGATGGAGAACTCCATCTCGTCGACGAAAGCGTGGCCGGTGTCTGCCGCGATCATCTTGGCTGCGATGCGCGTGCCCGAACGTTGTGGTCCCGTCACCACGATCCTCGGATGGACAGCCAAGTGCTCGAACATACGATCGGCCCGGGCGGGCCTTTGACCACAGTAGCAGCGTCCTTCGAGGTCAATGCCACGGTTTCTGGTACCCGGTGCGCTAGCGTCGGCCCGACAGGCGGTGGGTCCGCGGCCGGTAGGTCCGGTCGCCCGAGAGGGAGGTATTTGGGCTGTGGGCAATGTGGCTGAGGTGACGAGAGGCCGTGCTTCCCGGTGGAGGCTGGGGGGCAGGGCGGTGGCGGCCGCCGGCCTCGCGGTGGGTTTCGCGGCGGCTGGCCTGGCCGTTGCGGTGGTGCCGGCGTACGCGAACGTGGTGAGCGCCGCTTATACGATCGGATCTCCCTCTGGAGCAGTGAGCAGCGTGAGCGTGACGCCGGCCTCTGTCGGCCAGGGTGCGACGACGAGCTTCAGCGTCAAGTTCACATCTCCGACGTCGCTGTCGGGCAGCTCGGACGGTTCGGTGACGATCACGCCCTCGGCCGCCTTTGCTTCGGCGCCCACGAGTGTCGACCTGCTCGACCTCTCCGGGAGCAACTGCATCCAGTCCGGCACGGCGGGCGCCGGCGGTGCCGGATCGGTCTCGGTGACGGGCCTCTCGGTCGAGCTTGCGAGCAGTTGCACGATAAGTGCCGGCAGCACGGTCGAGGTGGACTTCAACGCGGCCGCGCCCTTGGCCTCGGGGACGTTGACCTTTAGCGTCACGACGTCTGCGAACGCCACGCCCGCGGTCTCCAACTCGATCTCGGTCGGCTCCGCTGGCGTGACGCTCACGGCCGGGTCGGTCGCATTCGGAGCGAACACGACCTACAGCATCAGCAACGTCCCGATTAGCAGTTCTGGCGGCACCACCGTGGCCCTCGCCGCTCAACCGACCGCGGGCACGGAGCTGCTCACGTTTTACAACGGGGCGGGTGGGTACTCCGTCATCTACACCCCTCCCGGTGGGAGCGCGGCGACCGATGCTGTGGTAAGCGCGGCCTTGGGTACCGGCAATACCTCGGTCACCTTGACCCTCGCAACGGCCCTCGAGGCGGGCGGGAAGCTGTCCATTACGGCCACGGGGACCAACCCCGCTGCTTCGAGCACCCAGCAGTCAAACGAAATAACGGTGACGCCCGGCAACGGCACGATCCAGATAACCAACGCTATTACCTTCGGCTCGTCGGTGAGCGCGGTCACGGTCTCGCCGACGGTGTTGTCTGCGGGGGCAACTGCCACCTACACGGTCTCTTTCAAGGCCTCGTCGGGTGTCCCTTCAAACGGTGACATCTTCCTGAAAGAGCCTGCTGGGCCCACCAACTTCTCGACCGTGACTGCGATCCTCGTCGAGGACACGACCCAGCCGTGGCATTTCGTGGCGAGCGGTGCGTCGCTGGCGTCCGGTTCGGCCACGGTCCCCCTCCAGGACCCGGTCAACGCGGGCGATTCGTTAGTTGTAACGCTGGAAAACGTCACCAACCCGCCCTCGGCGGGCTCGATCAGCGATTTCTCGGTGTCCACGAGCGCTGACCCCGTCCCCACAAACGCCGCCCCCTACAGCATCGGGTCCATTTCGAGCGGCGGCGTGACGGTCAGCGTCAGCCCCTCGGCGATCGGTGCCGTGGCGACCTACAGCATCTCTGGGCTCGTGGCCAGCGCGGCAATGCCCGGGGGCTCGGCCACGATCGGCATAGACGCCCCGGCGGGCACGGTCTTCCCTGCCAATGCCGTGTTTTACAGCGTTGCCGACTCGACCACGTCTTCGGGGTCGGCCACTGTTACGTCGATCTCGGGGGGTGGCACCAACGACGTCACGATCACGGTCCCGAGCAGCATCAACGCGGGCGACAACCTCTCGTTGACGGTCGAGGACGTCGTCAACCCCAGCCTCGCCAGCTCGGCTTACACGATCACCCTCGTCGGCAACGTGACCGGCCCCGCGGCGACCACGCTGCCGGCCTTCCCCGGCGCCGGGCTGAGCTACCCGAATGGGGCGCTCGTCAGCTTCGCGGGCACCGTCTATGTGATGGCCGGCGGCCACGCCTTCGGGATCCCCAACCAGGCGGACATGGCGGCGCTCCAGAGGGTTGACCACGCTGCCACCGCGACCGCCCCGAGCGGCACCACCCCGCCGGCGAATTCCCCCCGAGCCGGCACCCTCATTTTCACCAGGCCGGTCAACACTGACGCGACCATCTACGTGGTGGGCAACGACGGCGAGTTGCACGGTTTCGCCACTCCGGCGCAGTTCGTGGACGACGGCTACGACCCGGCCCTGGTCGTGACCGTTCCGAGCCTCGGTGGCCTGACCGTCGGCGCCCCGGCAGGCCAGGAAGGGACCGCGGCCAACGCCCTGTCGACGGGTGCCAACGGGGCGATCGTCCAGTCCTCGGGCGCCTTTTACGTCTTTGCCGGTGGGCGGGCCTTCGGCATCCCCAACCCCGCCACGCTAAGCCTGATCAAAAAAGGTGACAAGGCCAAGCCGATCGCCGGCTCTGTCACTTCGGCGCAAAAGGCGGCTACGGTGGCGGACGGCACCTTGCTCACCGCGGCCGGGCCCGTGTACGTGAGCTACCAGGGCAGCCTGTTTGAGTTCAGGTCGATGAAGCAGCTAGACGCCGACGGTTATGCCGGTACGGCGGCAGTGCCGGTGCCCTCGACTGGAGGGCTCACGCCGGTCTCCCGCTACAGCGGCAGCTGAGCACGCGAACGAGCTCGCGTTCTGGCGGCTGTCTACTAGGAAGGGCGTGGCTGGTGGAACCCTCGGCCCGGAGCTGGGCCAGTGCTCGGCGATGGGTGGCCGCTATGACGCATATCAGCATCAATGTGTCATAATGCTTTATGCGTACAACTCTTGACCTGCCTGACGACCTCCTGAGGGCACTGCGCATCCAGGCAGCTCGTGAGGGTCGGAGGTTGAGGGAGGTAGTCGCGGATACTTTGAGGGCAGGCCTGGAGCACCCGGGGGGTAGCCGGGGCCTGCCCCGTCCTCGCATGAGGTTGCCGCTCGTCCAATGCGCCCACGAGGCGGCACCGGGGGACGAGGTCACGCCCGAGCGGGTCGCCGAGATCCTCCTAGCCCAAGATGCCAATTACTTGGAAGGTCCGGCTGCTTGAGCCTGCTCGATGTCAACGTGTGGCTGGCACTTGTACTGTCCAGGCACGTACACCATCGAGTCGCCTCCGACTGGCTCGGCCAAGTTGATGAGCCCGGGACGGTGGTGCTGTGCCGCTCGGTCCAACTGTCGCTTCTCCGCCTGCTAACGACCGCCGCAGTCCTGGCACCCTACGGGAACCCTCCCCTCGCCAACAAGGAGGCTTGGTCTATTTGCCAGGAGTTGGCGTCAGACGACCGGGTGTTGCCCGGCTACCCGGAGCCGCCCGGCATCGAGGGCCATTGGCGGAGTTTTGCTGCCCAAGATCGTGCCTCGCCGAAATTGTGGATGGACGCCTACTT
>JAJZYO010000326.1 GCA_021798075.1 Actinomycetes bacterium | reverse complement strand
GTCGAGGCACGATAGCCCCGAACACCCTCGCGCGGCGATGGGACCTTGGCGAACGGGCTCCCCCGTCGGGAGCACGATCCGCTGCCCTGTGGGTGCCGATACTCGCCGAGCGCGATGCGCCACGGGAGCGAGACGAAGGCGCTGGTTCCCCTGGCCATGGCGTGGCCGTTGTTGGTGCTTGACAACGACCCGCCGCAGGCCCGACATATCGGCTCCCGAGTGCTCGCCAAACGGTCTCCTTCTAGCGGATCTCCTTGAAAGGCATGCCGACCTTGCTCTCGTGCATCACCTTGTGGAGGCCGGGGTGCTCCTGCACCCAGGCCGCCTCTTGAGCCCGTCCGTGAGCACTCGCCGGAATGCGGCCGGCGTGGCGTACCCGTCGCCGGCACTCATGTCGTCGCCTTCGCCGTGCTATTGACGTGCGCCCGAGCCTCGTCGATCCACCGGTTGGTGCCGGGCTCGCCCGTCATGGGAAGAAACCAGCGCAGGAGCGCCAGCCGATCTCCTTTGTGCAGCCCGAACCGCTCGGTCGCTGATGTCTCGAAGCTAACGTGAAGGACGGTCTCCCGTCGAGGGCCATGCCCGCTTCGTCTTCGTAGCGGGTGACCGGGGGCCGGGTCTGGCACCGGAGGCTTCGAAAGGGGCCAGCACTTGCGTGCTGGCCCCTTTTTGCGAGTCGTGGAACCTCGCGCTGGGCCGGGGAGTCGCAACTGGTGATGAGCCTATCGTCAGGCCGAGCAGGACAGCCCTTGGCCCTGCGGGCAGTTACGACGGGGACTTCGGGGGCGAGGCGTTCGCCTCCACTGGTGACGCCGGCCAAGTGTGGGCGCAGTCGTACCTACCGGCACGGCCGCCACGGCAAGGGAGGCCACGGCTGGGAGAACACAACCGAGGCGGTCGGCGGTGCGTAGGGCGACGTTGGTTGGTGCGTCGGTGCTTTGGTCGTCCCTCCTGCCCGCTCCCTCGCTCGCGCCACCATCCGGCATGCGTGCCCAAGTAGTCACCGCATTTGAAAGCTTGAGCCACGGGAAAATGCCGTCGGCGGCGACAGTCCAGGGCTTCGACGCGGCCATGGCCCACGCTCTCCAAGTGGCGTCGGACAACGAGAGAGCCGATTACGCTGGCCTCCTGGGCGGGGTGCTCCGCGTCTCGTCCGTGGGCTTGGCGGCACCAGGGGTCGCGGACGCGCACTTCACTATCACCAATGGCCAAGGCACTTACAAGGAGCGCCTCCAGTTCGTCGGCACGGCCGTCCCTATCGACGGCACCTGGCGCGTCTCGTGGGTGACCATGTGCATGCTCGTCGAGGAAGAAGGGGTGGTGTGCCCCTCCCCGCCGGCCGGGGCCCACGCGACGGTGCCGCTCCCGTACTCGGTGACCGCCCGACGAGAGCTCGCCGCACAAGCTCCGGACCTCCTGCGCCCTCAGGACCTCGTCGCCCTGCCCGACGGCAGCTTGCTCGTCGCTGACACCAACCGCGACCAGATCCTCAAGTGGTCGCCGGGAGGCCACGTCTCAGTCTTTGCTGGCACCGGCCAGGTGGGCTATTCGGGCGACGGTGGACCTGCCGTGGATGCCGAGCTCGAGAGCGTCGGCGGCATGGCTCTTGGCCGCAACGGGACGCTCTATTTCACCGACGGCAACCGCCTCCGAGCGGTGTCTCCCGCCGGGACGGTAACGGCCATCGCCGGAAATGGCAAGCCCGGTTCCAACTGTGGGAAAGGGGATGCCCTCGACCGAGGGCTCTCCCCGGGCGGCGTGGCGGTGTCCCCCGATGGCTCGCTCTACGTAACGGACGGCACGCACGAGATCTGCCAGATCTCGCCGGCAGGCACGATCTCCACTTTCTTCAAGGGCTCAGGGGCCCGAACGTACACGGTAGGCACCCCGGAGGGACGGGTCGCTTTCTTGCCGGCCAGGCTCGCCTTCGCCGGCTCTGGTGACCTCGTCGTGTTCAACCTCTCGCCCCCCGAGATCCTCTCCATCTCGCCCTCTGGCGAGCTCACCCTCCTCGGCACCGGCTACGCCACCCAGCTCACGACTGCGCCAGGGGGCAAGGTGCTACTGGCGAGCCGGTACGGGACCGTTCAAGAGGCGACCAAGACAGGCCTCACGACGCTTATCGACCTGAACCCGCCGAGGATCGCCGGCTTCGGGGTCCCAGGCCAGCGTCCTGGTTTCCAGGCCGACGGCATCGCAGCGGCACCCTCGGGCGCCCTCTACCTCGATACCGACAACACGAACGGTTGGAGCGACGTCACCGCGCTCGTGCGGATGGGCCTGGGCGGCAAGGGTGAAGTGCTACCGATAAAGACGCCGCTGCTGGCGACGCTGCCCGCCGTGGGCGCCCAGGGCTTCCCGGCCTCGGTCTACCCACCGGCCTTACCTTCCAGGGGTAGCGACCTGCCGGCCTGCCCGGGCACCAGTGGGCTCAAGGCTTTCGGACCGGTTGCCGTAGAAAAGGCCCTCGCGGAAGCTCGCGAGCTCAACTCCACCAGGAGGTCCTTCTACGGCGACCTGCGCTTCACCGACCGGGCCTGGTGGCCGAGCCTGTTCGGTGAGTGGGCCTGGAGCGGGTACGAGCGAGGCCCTCATGCAGTCGACTCGCACAGCCTCGCCAGCCACGACATCTTCTCAGCTGCGGTCGCCCAGGCTTGCGGCAAACAGTTGGTGCGCGACTCGTTGGTAGTCGTTGTCGGTCCGTCGTCGTACTCCTCCCAAGTAAGCCACTTGTACTTCTTGGACCGCCGAGGCCAGCCGCTTGTTTACTTCCAGGCTTCCTGAGAGCTCGTGGGCGCACAGGGAGGTCGTCCGTCCGCCACTCGAGAAACGCCCATAACAGGGAAATATGGTTGCGACTAGGACCCTTGTCGGGAAAGGAATTGCCAATCGCATAATCGGCGTTTTTCGGTAGCCAACCTCTCCTGGTTCTCCGGGGCTCGCCTTGGCTCTCGGTCACCTCGAGCCCCGCTCGGGCAAGTCCAAGACCTGGCGTACCTCGGTTGCGCTGACCGCGGCACCCGCCGATGGCGACCAGGGCAGGCGGCCCGCTGGCTACAGCTCCGTTATAGACCCGATGGCTTCGATCTTTGGGGGCTTGGCTCATCCTCGAAGAGGCGTCTGCTGAAGGCCTCATACGCGACTACCTGATCCATGGCAAGTGCCTGGCCTCAGAGCGGTCCCCACATTAGCCGCACGCTGTGCAACGAATCTCAAGGTAACGTTTGAGGATTACCGGCGGCTATTGCTCTTTGCTCATCTTGGGACATTGTACCAGGACAAAGCAAGTGTAATTACATCAATGAGGTCCTATCAAATGGCGTCACAGATTTAGGTAGAGGGGGTGGGTGCGTGAGCTTCGATTCGCGTTGGGTCAGCTCCTTCTGGTTGTGCGTTCTCTTGGGGACCGATCTGTGGCGGTCCCTATTGACAGGCTGGGTGAGCGGACGTATAAATGACCTGAGCGTGAGCATTTCGTGAAGGGGGCAAACAGGGTGCCGGCACGTTGTGTGCGCAGGCTGTGGCTGGGTGCATCCGTTGTAGCTGCGGCGGCCATGTTGCTACCGCTCAGGGTGGGGAGCGAAGTGTCGGCCCAGACTGTGCCGAGCTCGAGGCCGTCCGGGCCCGAGCAGCTTGTACCGCCGGCACCGCCGGCGCCACCTGGAGGGCCGCTCGTCACGTCGTCGGGGAGCGACGCTTCGTGCCCACCGACCACCTCTGCGGCTGCGGATAGCTCCACGCTGAGCGCACCGGTCTTGGCCCGTGCGCTC
>JAJZYO010000325.1 GCA_021798075.1 Actinomycetes bacterium | reverse complement strand
GGGGATCCGCGAACGGTCCAGGGCCAGCTCGAGCTGGTCGACGAGGTGGTGGTGCGAACCTCCTGAGGGGCCGTCTACATCATCGGACCGAGCCGAAGTCCCGCGCCGGCGCTATCCTTTCGCCTCCCCTCGCTGCTCGGCTCTGCCTGACCGGCCCCCGGCTTGGGCCACCAGCCAACCGGTCACGACCTCGGCGACCTCCTCCTCACGCCGGCGCAGGCTGTGGTCGGCGCCCTCGACCAAGTGCAGCGTGACCGGGCCGGGCACAGAGGACACGCACCCCTCGAGCTCTCCTGGCGTGGCGAAGGCGTCGCGGGTGCCGGAAACAAACAGGCACGGTAGCTCGAGCCGCGCGAAGTGCTCGGTTCGGAGGCGCTCGGGCCGGCCCGGCGGGTGGAGGGGGTAGCTCACCAGCACGAGGCCGGCGGCAGGCATCCCGCTCGCCACCGCCATCGAGCACATCCTCCCGCCCATCGACCGGCCACCTGCGAACACCTTTTCGGGGCGGACGCCCGCCGACGCAGCCAGTGAAGCTGCTTCGCCCATTACCGCATAGACGAGCACTTCCGGACGGTCCGGCGCCCGCCGGCCCGCGAGGCGGTACGGGAAGTCCATCCTCCTCACCACGAATCCGGCCGCAGCCGCCGCCCGGTCGATGGCTACGAGGCCGGCCTGGTCACTGCCGGCGCCAGCACCCGGGGCGAGCAGCAAGCCCCACCGGCCCCCCCTGCCTCCTGCTCCCTTGGCCACCATGGCCCGCGACGTTAGCTACAACAGCTCTTTTCACCGCTGAAGCCTTTTGCAGGCACGCGCCGGTAGGCCACTAGCCTTGGACCGCCCATGACCCTCTCAGGCGGCCAAGAACTGCTGCTCGCCCTGGCGGGGCTCGGGGCGGGCTTCGTCAATGGGGCAGCTGGCGGTGGGACGCTCATATCGTTCCCGGCGCTCCTCGCCGTCGGTTACCCGGCCCTTACGGCCAACGTGACCTCGACGGTCGGGATATGGTCCGGCTACCTGGGCGGTTCAGCCGGTTTCGGCCAAGAGGTGAGCGACCAAAGAGGCAGGCTGCGGGTGCTCGCGGCCACGGTCACGGCCGGCGCCGTCGCGGGCGGGGTGCTGCTCCTTACGACCCCGAGCCACGATTTTGCCGTGATCGTGCCGTACCTATTGCTGGCCGCCTGCGCGCTCTTCGCCTTGCAGCCCCTCCTCGCCCGGCGGCTCCGCCAGCACGGCACCGCCAAGCGCTCTCGCACCGTGGTGCTCCACGCCGGCACCTTCGTCGGGGCCGTTTACGGCGCCTACTTCGGCGCCGGCCTCGGGGTGGTGCTGCTGGCCGTGCTCGGGAGCACCATCCCCGAACCGCTCATCAGGGTGAACGGGCTCCGGAGCGTCGTGGCCCTCATGGTCAACACGATCGCTGTCGTGATCTTCGTGGCCCGCGCCCATGTGGCATGGGCCGCTGTCGGCTTGATGGTGGGTTGCGCGCTCCTGGGAGGTTATGCCGGCGCCCGGGTGGCGAGACGGGTGCCGACCAGTCTCCTGCGGGTAGCCATAATCGCCATCGGCCTCGCTAGCGCCCTCGACCTACTGCTCTAAGGGCCCCCACGAAGGGACAGCACTGAGGGAACAGTGGTAAGGGAAACACCCCCAAAACCCTTTGTGTTGGACTAAGACGCCATCCTGGCGGCCAGCGAAAACGCCGTGGTCGAATACCATGACCCTTCGCCCAGGGCCATGGTACGCATCGCCCTCGCACCTTGTTCGGTGTCCTACGTTAGACTCGGCCTCCCTGTGGCTGGAAGCGAGGACGGCGATGCTGCTGGCCCGCTACCGTATCAGTCAGCGCAAGGAACTGGTTGATGCCCCACCGCTCGTGCACCGTCCTCGGGAGGTACTTGGCGGCCGGCGCAGCCGGCACTCTGGCGGCAACTTTGGCGATGCCGGCGGCGCCCGGAAGAGCCGCGACTGCGCCGGCACCGCGCCTGCGCCAGCTCGCCGCCGGAGGCTTTTCCGCCTACGCCCTCGGCGCCAACGGCCAGGTGTGGGCGTGGGGGGACGACATGGAGGGCCAGCTCGGCAACGGTTCGGACAACACCGCTTCGGACGTGCCTTTGCGAGTAGTGGGGATCTCCCGAGCAAGCGCCCTCGCGGCCTCGGACAACACCGCGTACGCGCTCGGGGAAGGGAAGGTGTGGGCATGGGGCGATGACGGGCAGGGACAAGCCGCCAACGGCAAGACGGCCTACAGCCAGCAACGCCCTGAAGTCATCAGCCACCTCAACGGGGTCACCGAAGTCGCAGCGGGCGGTTACTCCGCCTACGCCCTCGGCGCCGGTGGCAAGGTTTGGGCGTGGGGTGACAACTCCATGGGCCAGCTCGGTAGGAGCCTCTCGGTCACCGGAGCCGTCTTGCCGCACCGGGTGGCGCGCCTCGCCGGGGTGGAGCGCCTCATCGCCGGCGAGAGCACAGCGTACGCGCTGCGCAAGGGCGGGACCGTGTGGGCGTGGGGGGACGACGCCTTCGGAGAGCTCGGCCAGCGGCTCCCCACCCCAGCGAGCCCCGAGCCGCTCCGCTTGGCGCGCCTTCGAGGGGTGGTGATGATCGCGGCGAGTGCTTTCACCGGCTTCGCCCTGGCCCGCAGCGGCACGGTGTGGGCGTGGGGTGACGGCTCCTTCGGGCTCCTCGGGGCCAGGCAGTGCAGGGTACAGCCGCGACGCAGGTGCCTACCCTCGTCGGTGCCTGTACGGGTGAGCGGGCTCGGGCACGTGGTCGCCATCGCCGCCGGCGGGCAAAGCGCTTACGCCCTCGCCAAGGGCGGGACGGTATGGGCCTGGGGGGGCAACACCTACGGCCAGCTGGGCAACGGCTCCACCAGGGCTTCCACCAGGCCGGTGCGCGTGGCTCGGCTCCACCATGTCGTATCGATCGCAGCCGGGGGCAGCGCCGGCTATGCGCTCGAGGCGGACGGCACCGTGTGGGCGTGGGGTGACAACTCCTACGGGCAACTGGGCAACGGCACAACCGTCTCGTCCGCAATCCCGGTGCGGGTCAGGTTTTGACGAGCGACCGCAACCCCAAGCGGCTGGCCCGGCGCCCCAAGAGGGGCTTGCGCGGGGCGACGGCACCCGAGCCAGCTTGAGGTAGCATCACGCCCCGGTAAAGGCAGGCAACGCAGATAGGAGTAACCATGCGATACCGCACCCTGGGCTCGAGCGGCTGCGCCGTCTCTGTGCTCGCACTCGGCACCATGACCTTCGGTTCTGAGACCGACGAGGCCGGGAGCCATGCCCAGCTGGACCGGTTTTTCGAGGCCGGGGGAAACCTTATAGACACCGCCGACGTCTACAGCGGCACAGAGTCTGAGTCCATCATCGGCCGCTGGCTCGCCAAGCAATCGCCCGAGGTGAGAGACGAGGCCGTGATCGCCACCAAGGGCCGTTTCCCGACCGGCACGGGCCCTAACGACCTCGGGCTCTCCCGCCGGCACCTGAGCAGGGCGATAGATGCCTCTCTCCACCGCCTCGGCGTCGAATGCATCGACTTGTACCAAGTCCACGCCTACGACCCGCTGACCCCGCTCGAAGAGACGCTCCGGGCGCTGGACGACGCCGTGCGGATGGGGAAAATCCACTATGTAGGGCTCTCCAACTTCACCGGCTGGCAAGTACAAAAGGTCGTCGACATAGCGGACTTCCGCGGGCTCTCCCGGCCTGTCACCCTGCAGCCCCAGTACAACCTCCTCGTGCGCGAGATCGAGTGGGAAATCGTCCCT
>JAJZYO010000324.1 GCA_021798075.1 Actinomycetes bacterium | reverse complement strand
GCCATCTCCTTTTGGAGGTCTCCCAAGTTCTCGTTCACCACCACCGGGCCGAGCCTGCGCATGAGGGCGGGGGCGTCGTAGAGCACGTCGCCCATGCCGTTCATCGGGTAGCCGAAGAGGGCTATCTTGGCCCGCTTCAGCTCCGTGACCGTCATCGCCGCCCTCGCCCAGCTGCCGAAGGAGGTGAGGAACGAAGGCGAGCGCCAGTCGTCGGTGATCACCGAAAACGGTACTCCGGTGCGGAGGAGGGCGTTGCCCTGGTCCTGGGCGCCGTGGATCCCTTGGTTGTAGGTGAGGTCTGCCATGTCCCAGTGCTCGGTCACCGCCCCTTCGGGTTGCACGTTGGCGAGGAGCACGGGCAAGGGGTTCTCGAGCAGGGCCCGCACCGTCCGCATCGCCGGCCCGTAAGTGAGCATGACGATCATGATCCCGTCGCACCCTGCCGCCACGAGCTCGCGGGTCACGGCCTCGACGTCGTCGCGGTTGCGGGCGGGGCGGAGGAACACCACCTCCGCGGCGGTTGAGAGCTGCCCGGCAAGCTCGCGAGCGTACGCGGCTTGGTGCTCGGTGATCCCGGGGATCATGTCGTCGTAGAGCTCCTGCATGATGCCGAGAAGCCCGATCTTTGGCAGTCTGTTGGTCAGCACGTGGCCTCCTTGGTCGTTTCGCGGTTCGGCCCCAGCTATCGGGCCCTCTAGTGGTCGGTGGGCGCCGGCGCCTGCAGGCGCTTCAGTCGTTTCAGCTCGTGGAGCCAGCCCTTCTCCGTCCGCCCGAGCATGTCGTGAAGGCCCTTCCACACTGCGAACACGGCTTCATAGGTGGGTGCGGCTGCGGGGTTCGGCCTGTAGGTGCGCGCCGTGCCCGGCTGGAGGGCAGCTGCAGCCTCCTTTACCGAGCCAAACCCGCCCGCTCCCGCTCCTGCGGCCACCGCACCGAAGATAGCCGAGCCTCGCGCCGGGACTTGTTGCGACGCCGGAACCATCACAGGAAGGCCGGACGTGTCGGCAAAAAGCTGCATGAGCAAGGGGCTTTTCTCGGCCACTCCCCCGCACGCCACCACCTTGTCCAAAGCGAAGCCACTGTCGCGGAAATTGTCGAGCACCGCCCGGTTGCCGAAGGCGATGGACTCCAAGAGCGCGCGGTAGACCTCCGCTGCGCTCGTCTGCAGCGTCAAGCCGGCCACTACGCCGGAGAGGTCCGCGTCCGCGAGGACGCTCCGGTTGCCGTTCCACCAGTCCAGCGCCACGAGGCCCGTGGCCCCGGGGGCGAACGGTTCTGCCGCCCGTTCGAGTTCGGCGAGGCTGGCCCCCGCCGGCCCGCTCCCCGCGCCCAGGGTGGCGGCAAACCACCCGAGCATGTCCCCCACCGCCGGCTGGCCCGCTTCGTACCCGTAAAGCCCGGGAAGTATGCCGTCCCTGGCTACCCCCGTGATGCCGGCCAGCGGCACCTGTTGTGAGTGGACAACCATGTCGCAGATCGATGTCCCGACGACCATCACCCACGTGCCGGCGTCCTCGGCCCCAGCACCTGGGAAGGAGACGAAGGAGTCCACGTTGCCCACCGCCACGGCCACGCCTCTCGGCAGGCCGAGCCGATCAGCCCACTCCGCGCTCAGGCTGCCGGCGCTAGTGCCCAGGGGGTAAAACTTCCCGCCCAGCTTCTCGGCCGGCCGTGAGAAGCCGGGGTAGGCGGCCTCGAAGAACTCCCGGCTCGGGATCCCCCCCTCTGGGGACCAAAGTGCCTTGTAGGCAGCGGGGCAGGCAGAGCGCCGCTCGTGCCCCGTGAGCTGCCACACGACCCAGTCGGTCACCTCGACGAAGCTGGCGGTCGCATCGTAGACCTCTCGGTCCTCGAGCCAGACCTCGATCAACTTGGGGAAGTACCACTCCGAAGAGATGCGCCCTCCGTAACGGGAGAGCCACTTTTCGCCCCGCTCGGCCGCCACCTCGTTGAGCCGGTTCGCGACGGGCTGCGCTGCGTGGTGCTTCCAGAGCTTGGGCCACGCGTGGGGCCTCTTGGCCCACACGTCGAGCTGGCAGAGCGGGGTGCCGTTCGGGCTCGCCGGGAGCACGGTGCACGACGTCGCGTCCACGCCTATCCCGACGACTTCACCCGCGGCCTCGGGGTGCTCAGCGAGCACCGCCTTCACACCGGCCTCCAAGACGGCCGTGTAATCGCCCGGGTCGTGCAAGGCCCAGTCGAGCGGTAGCCGCTCGCCGCTTCCGGGCAGCGCCTCGTCGATCACACCCCGCTCGTAGGCAACCTCGGAGACCGCTTTTTCCTCGCCCGAAGCGAGGTCGAGCAGGAGCGCTCGCGCCGAGGCGGTCCCGAAGTCCAAGCCGATCGCGTACCCCCTAGCCATGGCGGTCGATGTTAGCGCTCTCATGCACCCGGCGCCAACGGGCTGGCGGCCGGCGACCCCGAGGGCCCTCGGCCACGCGGCAGCTCATCTCGAGGGTGTCGCCCTCCATTTCGAGCTGGGGGCGAGCACGGCGACCTTGTCCCGCCTGGGCCTCAACGGCCCGTGCCTCCCAGGGTGTAAGCCTCGCGGGACGGGCGCAGCGGGCGCATGAGCCAGTAGGGCCGCCTCGTCCCGTCGGGGCTGACCGACCTGGCTGGCCTGGTCATGGCCAGCCACCTCTGGTAGGCAGCATGCGACTTGGCAGTGTCCACTACAACGTCGCCGTCGGCGTCGCCGGCCCTGGCTGGTCGCACCCTGACCGCCTGGTGCCAGCAGTGCATGCCCGAAACCGGGTCGGGGTGCACGGGGAAGGTGAGGTTTTGGTGGACACCCGCCTCGCTCCACCAGATACGGGAGGTGTCGGGGTCGCTCGAGGCGAACGGGCGCAGCCCCGACAGCCGGCGTAGCGACCAGCGGCTCCCCTCGTGGCCGAGGTCGACGGTTGCCATCATCTGTCTCTGGCCCGTGGCGCCTCTTAGCCGCCAGCGCCCCATGTGGTGGCTGCAGGCGACCACCCCAGGGCGGATACCCTCGGTCACCCAGGCTTTCAGCACGAAATGGCCGATCTCAGTCTCGACTCGCACGAGGGCGCCTGTCCCTTCTATCCCGAGGCGATCGGCGTCAAGCGGGTGGACCCACAGAGGGTTCGTGTGGGCCAACTCGTCGAGCCACTTGGCGTTGGCCGAACGGGTGTGGATCTGAGTGGGGAGCCGGAAGGTGGAGATGAGCACCAGTTCGTCGTCTCGAAGGGCGCGCGGGTGGACGTGGCTTTTTATGTAGCCCGGAAGGGCGTGCTCGGCCCAGCCCCAGGCAGCCAGGGTGGAGGACCAGAACTCGAGACGGCCCGAGGGGCTCGGGAAGCCCCGGCGCACGACGCCGTCGACGAGCACCCCCACGGCTTGGCGGCCCTCGGCGTCGGGGTCGGGAGCCCCGGTCGGCACGATGTTGGCCGGCGCCGGGCGGTCGACCCGGGCGTACACGCGTCCGTAGGGGCCGACGACTGCGTCGTCCAGCTCCTGCCCGGGCACCTCCTCTTCGTGGCGCGGCCCCACGCCTCGCATGACTTCGAAGGCGCCGTAGCGGCGCATGTAGGCCAGAGGGCTGAGGCCCTCGGAGGTAGCACGCTCGGGCAGGCCGGGGACGGAGCGCTCGAACATCCACCCGTAGTACTCGTCCACGCTCAGCTTGCTCCCCGGGTTGGCCACGGACTCGTGGTACTGCCGGATGCCGAGGCTGCCATCGGGGTCGATGCGCCAAGACAGCTCGGTCCACAGCTCGTTCTCCTCCCAGACCTCGCCCGGGTTCGCCTGGC
>JAJZYO010000323.1 GCA_021798075.1 Actinomycetes bacterium | reverse complement strand
TCTTCCCAGCTTCCCGCGCTCTTGATCTCGATATCGACGGGCATCATCGTCACCCGTGCGGGCACGGAGTCCGACCTCGGCACCGACCTCTTGGGGCAGATCTTGCACCAGCGCCGTGCCGTGAGGGTCGCCGGCGCCGGCGTCTCCCTGATGGCCCTCGTACCGGGCCTGCCAAAGTTGCCGTTCCTCTTCGTCGGAGCCGGGGTCTTCTTCCTTGGTGGCCGCTTGCCGAAGGACGAGGCAGCCAGCAAGGGCGCTCCGCCAACCGCGCCGGACCCAGATCCGGCCCCGGCCCCCGATTCGCCCGAAGAGCTCGCCAAAGACATGAAGGTCGACCCCCTCGAGCTCGAGGTCGCCTACAACATGGTCGAGCTCGTCGACCCTGCCCGAGGTGGCGACCTCCTCGACCGCGTGAAGCAGCTGCGGCGTAAAGTCGCCCTAGACCTCGGCGTGGTCCTCCCATTGGTCCGCACCCGGGACAACATCGACCTGCAGGCGTCCACCTATGTAATCAAGGTAAACGGGGCCGAGGCCGCCCGAGGCACTGCCGTCCCCGGACAGGTGCTCGCCATTGGGGACGTGCTCGCTTCCCTCCCTGGTGCGCCCACAAAGGAACCGGTCTTTGGCCTGGACGCGAAATGGGCACCCGCTTCAGCTCGCGCCCAGGCGGAACGTATGGGAGCTACGGTGGTCGACCCAGCTTCGGTCGTCACCACCCACTTGGCCGAAGTCGTGAAGCAAAATGCCGGGAAGCTCTTAACGCGCTCGGCGGTCAAGGACCTCGTCGAGATGACCAAGCGGACGGACCCGACGGCGGTCGAAGAGCTGGGCGCCGCTCAGGTCACCTTGGCCGAGGTCCAGCGAGTGCTGCGTGACCTGCTTGATGAGGGCGTCTCGGTTCGCAACCTCTCGAAGATATTCGAGGTCATCACCGAAAAGGCGCGCACAACAAGGGAACCCGAGGCCCTTGTCGAGGGCTGCAGGCAGGCCCTCGGGCCCGCCCTCTCAGCCGCGCTCTCGACGGATGGGCACCTACCCGTCATAACCGTAGACCCGATGCTCGAACAACAGCTCTCGGAGCTCCTGCGCAACGGCGAGAACGGATCCTTCCTGGCGCTAGGGCCAGATAAGGCAGAGGCTCTGACCCTCGCCGTCTCCCACAAGGCGAAAGAGGCCGAAAAGGACGGAGAGATGCCGGTGCTGGTTTGCGCGACGCCCCTCCGCCAAGCCATACGAAAGCTTGTCCGCACGGCGGTGCCCCGCCTGCCAGTCCTTTCCTACGCGGAGCTCGGCTCGCAGCTCCATCTCGAGACAAAAGGGGTTGTAGACCTTGCCCACGCTACGGTTTGAAGGTCCGAGCCTTGAAGAAGCACTGGAGGCAGCCAAGCGCCAGGCTGGACAGGCACTAAAGGTGACCAGCGCCACGCGCGTGCGCCGTGGCGGTGTCGCAGGGTTTTTCGCCCGCGAGTACGTGGAGGTGCAAGTGGAAGTCCTCGACACCAAGCCGTCCAACGCCCCCGAAGGGCGAGAGGGCCACCCCAGTCGAGCCAGCAGCCAACCGGGCAGCGCCGGCCAACCGGGCAGCGCCGGCCAACCGGGCAGCGCCGGCCAACCGGGCAGCGCCGGCCAACCGGGCAGCGCCGGCCAACCGGGCAGCGCCGGCATTGACCTCGGCGGCCTGTCTGAAACAAACCTCGTCGACGACCCTCTTTCGGAGCTCATCGACGAGATGGCACGAAGCGGCCCTGGCCCCTCTTCGGTGCTCGACCTAGCCGAGAAAATCAACGACGAAGAGACCACCTACAGGCTGGTTGATCAACCCATAACCTCGGGCGGCGCGAACCTGAGCGGAAACCTGGCAATGCCAGACCCGGCATTCGCAGCTGTCCTCGAGCGCATCATAAGGGAGTCAGGCCTTGCCAGCGACGCCGCCGGCATAAGCGAGGGATCCTCGAGCACTTTCGCGACAGGCGGGGGCGCTACCAAACACTGGCCGGAACTGGGCACCCCTTCACCCGCAAGTGCTCCCTCAACGGGATCCGGCGCTGCCTCGGAAGGCGGCGGTCCCGCCCCGATAAGCGGGGTCGTGACAAGCGTGGCCCGGGCTCGCGGCGCCACGGGCGCCACGTCTCCAGATTTCGCCGCCCGCACAGGCCCCTCCGTCACGGCCGTCGCCCCTCCCGGGCCGCTCCGGCCCAGCCAAGCACTCGCAGCCCTCGGCCTCCCCGCGCGCGCCTTCCCGGCCGTCCTTCCCGACGCCACGGTGGCCGAGCTGGAAGAGGAGCTTTGCCGTGCCCTCTCCCGAGCGCTCCCCCAGCCCCCACCAATGCCGTCCACGCGCGGGAGCGTCATCGCCGTCGTTGGCACCAAGACCCAGGCTTTGGCAACGGCGCGCACCCTGGCAAGTCATATAGGGATCTCCCAGAAGCAAGTGGAGGTGGCCACCCAGAGGAGGCTCTCCCGCCAAGTGAACTTGATCTCATCGCCAGAAGAGGCCGCCGAGCAACGGCGGGGGTGGCGTTGGCGAGGCCAGCCCGCTGTCGTCGTGGTCGAGACCGAGCTACGACCGGACGGCGACGACTGGGCTGCATCGGTCCTCCGGGCGCTCGAGCCGACCATTTGCTGGGGTGTAGCGGAGGCATTTCGCAAGCCCGAAGACCTCGCGGCGTGGTCCACGGCGTTGGGGGGCCTTGACGTGCTCGCAGTAGTCGAGCTCGGTTCTACAACGACGCCGGCGGCGGTCCTCGGTGCGGGCCTGCCCATCGGTCTCGTCGATTCCGAGGCGGCGACTCCCCAACTGTGGGCGGGCGTTCTCTGCGCTCGCCTCGGGACTGGCTCATGAAATCGAAGTCGAAGCCGAAGGTCAAGCGCGGGAGCGCGCGGCCGGGCGTGCTGGTACTGCTGGCGCTCGTCCTCTCGGCGCCGACACTGAGCAACCTCCTTTCCGGCTCCGACTCGACTGTCGACGCTGGGGTGCACCTCGGTGGTGCCGTCGTCATAGCGTGGGTGGCCGTCACCGTGGTCGGGCACCTCTTCGACAGCTACCGGGCAGCGTCCCTACGCCGGGACGGAGGAGGGAACGGCCCGGCCCGGTCAGACTGAACGTCTAAGTCGCTTGGAGTAAGACTGCCGTCACCCTTCTGGTCGATGTGCGGCGGCGGGAGCACGTCCACCAGGGCGGTGGTCGGTTTTCGCTGGGGCGCCGCCGAGCGCAACGCCACAAAGAGGCGAGCCGACCTGCCTTGGGGGCAGTTATCGCGACAACGGCCCCGGCAGGGGCCTGCTATAGATGACCGCAAGGCGGCGGGTACAGCGAGTGAGAGCCACGTACAACGCCCGCATACCGTGTGGACCGCTCCCAGCTATGAGCGCCGGCTCGACCACGATCACGGAATCGAACTCAAGTCCCTTGGCGTCGGCCAGCGAAAGAAGGCTCACCCGCGAGTCGAGAGCCCCCGACCCCACCTCGCCGAAGCTGACCTCACCCGCCTCCAGGGCCGACCTTGCCGGTGCCAGTAGCTCAGGGGGGACGAGGACCCCCACGTTGCCGTCCTCCGTGTCGTCGGGAGAGGCAACTGCCGCCAGCTCTTCCCGTACGGCCCTTGGGAGGGCAGGGTACCAGGGCTCGCCGGCGACATGGGGCTCGCCTGAGACGTGGGGCTCGCCGGCGACCTCGACGAAGCGGGGGTGCTCGTCGGTCCGCCGGACTGGGTCAGGGGGGATCGCGCCGGGGAGCGCTTCCCGAAGCACAGCGCCCGCAAGGTCCATTACCTCG
>JAJZYO010000322.1 GCA_021798075.1 Actinomycetes bacterium | reverse complement strand
ACAGCGAGGGTGGCCTTACCGGCGCAGCGGAGCCGCCTGAGAGCACGGAACGCTGGCAGGTCGCCACGGTCGTCGCCCAGGTAGCAGAGAGCTCGAAGAGGCGTGGACAACTCCTCCACCACCGTGCCCTTGCCGGACGCGACCGGAGGGAGAACTTCTACCGAGAGGCGTCCTGGCTGGACGGTCAACCCTTTCTCGAGTGCCGCCTCCCTTGCCCAACCGAGCGCCCAGGAGGCAAGCTCGGGGCGCCGGCGAGAGTGCAGGACGAAGGTGAGGCCCTTATGTTCGACTTCGACCCCCGCCGGCGCAGCGACCTCGGCTTCTGCCGCAACCAGCTCCATGACGTCTTTCCAGGCGAGCGTCGCCTGGCTCACCTCCCGCACGCCCTGGTCGCGTCCTCGTCCATAGAGCCTCTCGAGGCCGTAGAGCCCGAAGAAGGACACTCCCTCCAAAGGCCCCAAGTTGGCGAGCAAAAACTCGAGCGGCCTCCCTGAGACGACGCCGACGACTGAGAGCTTGCGGGCAAGCTGCGCCAGGAGCGTCGGGGCACCAGGCAGGGGCACCGCCCGGTCCCGGTCTTCGACGATCGGTGCGAGCGTCCCGTCGTAGTCACAAAGGACTCCGGCGGCTAGTGGCTGGAGGACCCAGGGGGACCAGTCAACGGGTGCCCCGCCGGCGTCCCGCTCTTCGTTCACCCCCCACCGTAATTGGCAGGGACCCTGCTTGATATGTCAGCCCCGATCAGCACGATGATGTCTGTGCCGGACAGGTAATAGGGCGGGATCGCCGCGTCGTTAGACGCCGTCGGAGCGAGCACGGACGTTGCCGGGAGGCCGAGGAAGGAAGCCACGGCGAGTGCGTTGGCACGGTAAGCGACGCTCGTGAAAAACACTGCCGAGGTCTTGTTGGTGTCGGTGACCGCATTGGCCGGTGCTCGCGTGTCGTAGCCCCGGGCCGAGAGCTGGTGCTGGAAGTACAAGGCACCGTGAGCCGTCGTCCAGCCGTTGAGCACCGCCACCGTCACCGATGATGGCGCCAGCGTCGTGCTAGTCGTGGTCGGCGGCAACGTGGTCGCTGTCGTGCTGGTCACCGAGGGAGCCGTGGTCGTGGAGGTGCCCTCTCGTGCCGTCGTCGTCGGCCCCGAACGCGCTGCTGCCGGTTTGGCTGGCGAGGTTGGCATGCGCGCTAGCACGACGACAGCCACCACCAAGGCAAGGGCGACTATCGCGAGCGCCCGGAACGGCTGGACGGCGCCCGAACGACCCCGAGCCGGTCGGCTTCCGCCTGGGCCCGAGGGCGGTGGGGGCGGCACCGACGACGTTGGATCGGACATCTAGGCTCTAGCTCCCCGCGCTCTTCGCGCATCTTGGGCCCTCTACTTGCGCCAATGCCACCGAGGGCACGCCGCTAGCGCTCGCGCGGGCGAGTAGCTGGCGGGTCGTTGTACCCGCTGTAAGCGCGCCAGCGCTGGCGGGACTTGGCTCGCCGCAGGCGGCGTACGAGAAGGGGGTCATATTCCTCTGCATCTTTGCGCCCGACCAACTGGCCAAGCAACTGATTGTAACGGGACAGCGACAGCCCGAGGCGGCCCTTCACCACCTGCGACTTCGTGGCCCCCTCCTGCCACCAGGTGCGCTCCAGGTCAAGCACGGCGCGGTCACGTTCGCAAAGAGCCATCCGCCCCACCCTGCCACCCCGTTAGCACGCGATCAAGGATCCCGGCCCGACCGCGCCGCTCGCTCGGCCCGGGGTGGCGTGGCCTTTCCCTAGGATGAAGACATGAAGACGGTGGTGCTAGGCCCTCGGCCGTCGGAGATCGAGGAGCTGATAAACCGTCGTCGGCGCTTGGGCCTCGACACCTATGACGAGGTATGGGAGGGCAGCTACCACATGGCGCCGGCCCCGCACTCCGACCATGGCAGGCTCGACACCGAGTTGGCTCTCCTCCTGGTGCCACTGGCAAAGGCGGTCGGGATGGGCGTCTGGGGGCCACTCAACATCGGCGGCCCAGAGGACTACCGGGTGCCCGACCGGGCCGTCTTGCGGGCCGATCCACACGCCACGTTTGTGCCAACCGCCGCCGTCGTAGTGGAGATCGTTTCTCCCGACGATGAGACATACGAAAAGCTCCCGTTCTATGCAACCCACGGCGTTGATGAGGTCTGGGTCGTCGACCGCCAGCAGCAGCGCGTTGACATCTTTGCGCTTGAGGGGGACCGCTACGCTGCGGTCCAGGGGAGCGCACTCCTGCGGACAAGCGGCGAAGAACTTGTCCGCCTAATCGCTTGGTAGCCCGGTAGCTGGCCTGGGTCGAGTGCTGGCGCGGTGGTTCGGCTCTTCGACTGGTCCCGACCAGGTAGTTGAGCTGCCATTTCAGCGCACCGAACTGGGGGCCGCAGGGGACCGAACCGGGCCAAGCCGGGCTCCACGAACCGCGAGAAGGCTGCCGCCAAGGTTGCCCGGCCCGCGAGGTCGGGGCGCATCATGGACAATCGCAGCCGCGAACCCCGCGTACATATTGCCGGCATAGCCAAACATCTCGCCACGAAGCCCGTTCCGGAAATCGATAATCCGTCCGCTTTCCTAAGCCTGGTCGTGTCGGAACGGGGCCGTGCCTTGCACCCGGCGCGAAGGTTAGACGGCGCTCACCCACGCCATGGCATGAAGGGCGTTGGGTAAGCTCTCCACCCTGTGGGGCTTGCCGTGAGACCGCCCCTGCCCGGGTAGCTCAGTGGTAGAGCACCTGCCTTGTAATCAGGCGACAGGAGTTCAATCCTCCTCCCGGGCTCCAAGACCTGCTCTACCTGCACTCAACGGGTGCGACACCCTCCCTCATGAGGGGCTGGCCGAACCCGCCGGATGCACCGGGGCTCCATGGCACCACGGCTTGCCCTTTGGCGGCTTGCCCAGGCCGCGGGATCGGCACATAGATGCCCGCTGGCGCGCGATGACAACCTGGTCACCCGTGGGCGGAAAATCTGGGCTGAGCTTGGAGTGCTCGATAACCGAGGCGCCCGAAGAAGCCTTCTAATTATCCTGGCGGAGACATCGCCCCTTGTCATTTGTGCGCGATATGTATTGCATGTCGTGATCTTGACCAGCGCGATCTCTTGGCGGTGCTGTGCCCCGGGAGGTACTCGGTGCGGCGGCGTCTGCGGCGGCGGCAGCCACGTCTCGGCCCGGCGGCGGCGTAGAACTCCCGTAGCCGGGCCGGTCATAGGACACGAACCGAAGCCCATGTGCGACCGCGGCAGGCAGCAATGGAGCGGGAGGCTCACCGACGTTCGGTATCCCGTGATGCCATACCACGGCCAGGCTGCCGTTAGGCCCACCGGAGTCATAGACGTGCACCCTCGGGCCATCGCTCGTCACCACCTCGGACTCGGCGATCATGCGCTGAGCCTAGGACCGCGCCGGCGCTCTGCCACGGCCAGCCCAAATGGCCATTGTCCTCGGGGTCCCCGTGGGACCACCTCGGCCTCATTGGTCAAGGACATTTCGAGGCCCACGCCTGCCACACCTGCCCTTCACAAAGCCGGCTCCCGCTTGGTTGGCACGGGCGCCAACTCCACCGGCCGTCCAAGGAAGGCTCGCCACCAACGGGCACCCGCCGGTCGGCGGGGCCGCTTGGGAGCCAGGGGCCTGTGATCGGTCCTCAGCTCGTCCTCGGCCCAGCAAAGGTAGGGGGCTAGCCACAACGCTTCCACCGTCTTCCTCCTGTCTTGTTCGTCTTCGATTGGCCCGTGCGCCACGCGGCGGGTGACCGCTACTACGAC
>JAJZYO010000321.1 GCA_021798075.1 Actinomycetes bacterium | reverse complement strand
AGGTCTCGGGGCCCTGGTCGTAGACGACGGTGGGCACATTGGTGGCGGTGGACGGAGACGACACCCCACCGCCGGGTATTGAGGGGACGACTTGGCCGACCACCTGCCCAGTGCGCGTCTTCACTACCACTAGGCCAGGCGGGCCTTCGTCGTAGTCGAGCCCGAGGTAGGTACCGGGCACGGCGGCGACCGCCGTGCCCGGTCCCGACCAGAAGGTTGTTGTTGCCCAGCGCCTACCGCCGTCGTGTGTCACCGCCATCGCGGTCGTGTACCGGCCGGCTCCGAACAGCGCGAGACCTTGGTTGCGCCCGGTAAAGGTTAGGTAGAAGGCCGCTTCCGCGTACACCGTTCTCCAATAGTGACCGTCGTCAAAGCTGGCCACCAACTGCCCGCTGCGGTCTGCCAGGACGACGCCAGGTTCGGGGGAGGCCAGCTCAGAGCCAAAGAACGGCCGACCTTCTCTGGCAAGCTCGGTCGTCGGGCGGAAGTTGTTGCCGCCGTCGTTCGAGCCGTAGAGCCATGTGGACACGCCCAGCACCGAACCCGGTGGGTCGTACGGCGAGGAGCTCTCCCCGTAACCCCCGATGGTGCAGATGGCGACGGGGCGAGTGGCCGACGACGCGGCCTGGACCGTGTAGCCGTCGCCGACGTCCTGACAAGGCGCCCTCCAAGCGCCCCACTTACCCGGTGCTTCGAGGCGCGCGCTCCCCATCACGCCCCTATCGTTGCCCTCTACCAGCCAACCGGCCCCGGCTTCGAACACGAAGCTCCCCGTCATCGGCCTTCCACCGGCGGCAGGCGACAACACGGGCAAAGGGTCGGTGTGCCATCGGCCGCCGGCAACTGGGAGCTTTCGACCCGGACACGACCGACCCGCGCAATGACCACGAGGTAGGCATCGCCTCCAGCGGCCGCCAGGTCGAGGACCGGCCCATAGGACGGACTGCGGCTCGAAACCGCGGTAAGCGCCTGGCTCCGTCGGACTGGCTGTTGCGGTTGGAGGCATGCCGGCCAACCCGCCCACCAGCGAGATTACGCCAACGGCTGACGCCGTCCCAAGAGAGCGCGCCGAGACAGCGAGCCTGGTTCCGTCAAACCTACTAACAGGCGTAGGTCACACCGAGGTTCCCTAGGGATGCGTGAAGGCACGGCATCGCCTCGCCGGCGCGGCTCATGGCCCGACTTAGCCGGTCTTGAGGGCCTTGGGCAGAGCGGAAGTGCCAGAATAGACTTGGCCTCGCACCGTTGCGGGCCCGCCCTCTAATTGCCCGTGCTCCCGGCGGGTCCCCGGAGCTACTCCCACGTGAGCCCGGCGTCGCCGCTGTAGTCGACCGTGGCGTGGGGCCCAGCATTCAGCCTTAAAAGGGTGACGGTTCCCCAGGCCGAGCGCCAGGCGCCGAAACCAGCGACGCAGCTGCAGGGCCTTGGGTGCTGGCCCGGCGCCAGTGCTCACCCCCGTCGGTGGTGACTTCGAGGGCGCCGCTCGTGGGGCCATGGACGACTCAGTTCACTATGGCCTACCCGTCCGGGCTGAGGCGAACTGGACCGCTTGGACGCCGCCATCTGGGCAGCCGGGCTCGGTGCCGTCCTTGCCCATTTGGCCCCTCCGTTCCCAGTGGAATAGAGCCGTGGGCCGGGTAGGCGGACCACGAGGACTCGCTGGCCGCTGAGAACGGGACCGTCCCGTCGGCAAGGTAAGGGCCAAGGTCTTTGCCTGCGGGCGTCTGTACTGCTGACCACTTCAGGCCACCGTCGTCGGTAGTGAAGACGACAAGGGCCGGGGCGCCAGTCGAGCGCTGCTCGAGGAGGGCGGGGACGACACCCAGTTCGGCCGAGAAGAACTGTGGCGTGCCAAATACTGCTCGGTCCGAGTAGCCGGGAGGCACGGGCATCGTCACTTGCTGCCACTTCCTCCAACCGTCGCTCGTGCGGTAGAGCGAGCCGAGGCTACTGGCGTAGGAGGACGCGGCGAAGCCCTCGCTCGGCTCGGAAGGCAATTGAGCTACCGCTGTACGGCGTGACCAGCACCCCTTCGAAGGGCACCGGCGGACCTGCCAGCTCCGGCCGCCGTCGAGCGTCCGGTAAAGGCGTCCCCGGGCCGGGTACGGGCCGCCACTAGACGCCGGGCCGAGGGCGCAGCCGTGCTCGGTGTTGGCGAAGCTGAGCGAGCCTGTGATACCACATTCGGGCAAAGGGGCCTCGGACCAGCTGCGGCGCCGTCGGTCGTGTGGTCCACCGAGCCGTAGGAGAACACGAGCCGCGCGCGAGCTGGCACCGTCGGGTGCGCGCAGGTGCCGAAGCCCCGGCCCGTGATACCCCCGAGCCACATGTCCTTCGTACCTGCCGAAGCGAAGCCCGTGAGGCTGGTGGCCAGGTCCCCGCCGATGCCTGGCGGGTGGAACAGCTGCCAGTGGGAGCCGTCGTCTCGGGTGACGTACAAGGAGAGGCCGTCGGCTGCCCATACCTCACCGGAGGAGAGGAGCCCCATCGAAAACGGGGACACGGGTTCGAGGCCACTCGCGCCCGCCGTAACGTCTAGGTTGGTGCCGGCCATCGCTGCCGCACCGACAACCCAGACAACCGCCGCGCAAGAAGCAAGGCCTGGCGTGCCTTGGCACCTGGGCCATGCCCTTTAGATTTTAGACGCTCGGTGCCTCAAGAGCGTTCCTCGGTGGGCCAGCCCGGCTCGAGAGCGTGGGCCGCGCGCGGTGGCGCCTCTCGGCTAGCTGGTACAGGTTGCAGCAACCTTCACCTGGGAACCCTGTTATGTGTCGTCCAAAAACGCCTGGAATTACAATCACGATCCACACATAGCGGCTCGCCGTGCGCAGAAGCTTGACCAACTTTCGCACGGTATAGGACCTTCGGACGACGCTTCGGGGTCCCCCGCACAGGACAAGGCCCGACTATGACCCTGCGCTCTGTTCTTTTGCAGCGACGACCCGCAAGGGCCGGGCCAGGCTCACGTAGGCCGAGAAGGAGACTTGACCGGGGAGGAAAGCACCGTCGTCCCTCACCAATACGGTGACGCCGTAGAGCCCGGGAGGCGTGGGCGAGCCAACGCCTCCGTCGCAGCGGGCTGTGCCACCCACGACCGCTACGACCTTGGAGTGCCCTGGTGCCAACTTGACCGGCAGCCCCGTACCGGCGATGCCGTCGGTGTAGACACCCACGACTCGGTTGGAACCAACCCTCACGAGGACCGCCTGAAGGGGCTGGCCGATGTCGGCCTCGAATAGCCCGGGCCCGTTGTTGAGCAGGGTCACCGTCCCGGTGAAATCGGACCCAGAGGTGACAGTCGCCTCGTCGAGGCGCAGCGACAGGGCCACATCGTGGCGCACCTCTGGTACCACCGGGAGCGTGCCGCAGACCGGTGACCTCCCCGGGCGGCCGTGCCAGGCCGTGAGGCCCACGAATATGGCCACCTTCGAGCCGTACTGCTCCTCGAGCTTGCGCGCCAGCCGTTCCCTTCCTGGCCGCAGTTGCACGACCACTGGACCGCCAGGACAGGGGGCAACGCTGTCCATCCCCCCGCGGCCCTCGGCCAGGATCGTTTGCTCGATCTGTGCCATCTTTGTTGCGGTAAGGCTAGGCGAGGTGTGCTTCGTCCCCAGGCATTCCGTATTGGGGCCACGAGGCATCGGAGGGTAGTTGACCGAGGCACCAGCGGAGCGGGCAACCGGTACACTGACCAGCACGGCGAAGATTACGGTGCAAACAAGCACCGACCGCACAAGTAGTCCCTTGGAAATGAGGGCGGGCTTTGGGCTCACGCCCCACATGTCC
>JAJZYO010000320.1 GCA_021798075.1 Actinomycetes bacterium | reverse complement strand
CAAGAGGAGGAACACCGACGCCGACGGCAGCAGCACGCCCGCCAGAGCCTGGACCGCTAGGGTGATCGTCCCAAGAGGCGCCCCGGGGATGAGCACTATGCCCGCGGCGAAGGCCACCAGCGCGGCGAAGCTCGCATAGAAGCCCTTGGCCTCCCAGAAGCTCCGGTGGAGCGAATGGTGCGCGCCGAAGAAGTCGCCAAACGCGTACGAAGTGCCGAGGGTCACTGCCGCTGCCCCGATGATCGAGGCGTTGAGCAGCACGAGGGCGTAGAGGGCACCCGCAGAATGGCCGAGCACGGTCCCAAGGGCGTGGGCCACGCCTCCCGCGTTGATGAACCCGCCGTGATAGCGGGTGCCGTTGAAGGCAGCCGCGCACGTGACGACCATCAAGACGGCGCCGACCACGGTCACGAAGCTGCCGAGCACGGTATCGGCGCGCTCGTAGTTGATCCACCGTGGCGTTATGCGCTTATCGACGATATTGGACTGCTGGAAAAATAGCTGCCACGGCGCAACGGTCGTACCGACGATAGAGATTATGAGTAGCACCGCGGTCGATGTGGCACCGCCTGAAATCCCGGGGACGACTAGGCCGTGCAGGAACCGCCCGCCGTTGGGGTGGCTGAATATGGCAAGCGGTATTACGAGAAAATTGGCGGCGACAAATACGAGCATGAAGCGCTCCCAGCGCCGGAAGCTCCCGCTCGCGGTCATCACGACCAGGCCCAGCCCAGCGAGGGGCACAGATATGTACTTGGAGAGCCCGAAATAGCCGAGCGCGAGGTCGACCCCAATGAACTCGGTCACTATCGTCAGGAAGTCAAGTATGAAAAGGTCGCCGACAGAGAACCAGCCCCAGAAGCGTCCGAAGCGCTCTTTTATAAGCCGGGCGTGGCCGACGCCGGTCACGGCCCCGAGCCGGACCACCATCTCCTGGTTGACCACGAGCACCGGGATCAGGAGTGGCAACACCCAAAGGAGGCTGTAACCGTAGTTTTGCCCCGCCTGCGAATACGTGGCCACGCCGCCGGCGTCGTTGTCGCCGACCATGACTATGATCCCCGGGCCGATGATCGCGGCCAACGTGAGCAGGCGCGCGCCCCACCCGCGCCGCGCTCCTGTGTCGTGCTGGCTAATTGTGCCAAGCGCCCCGCGGATGTCGCCGACGTGGGCTTCGTCGAGGACGGCCGACTCGGCCGGCACCGACGCTGCAGATTCCAACATTTCTTGGGCCATGGCCGGTAGACCTCCCGGGCTCGTGGGCTTACGTGCGACGAATGTTTTCAGGCGCACACGCCCGCCCCGGGCCCGCCTACTAGGCCTTGACCCGTGCCAACGTGCGCGCCTTGGGTTGGTGAGGCGACCCTCTGTCGGCGCTCAGTTCGGCTCCTTTGCTCTGCGGACCAACTGCTAACCCCGTGCAGCAACCACCGAAATCGGGAGAAACTGCCAGGGGCTCGCCCACCTCCCCGCGAGACACCTGGGCGGCGGGCAAGGTTTACCTTACCACAGCGGCGCGCCCCAACCGTCGGGACCAGGCGCGCGAGGAGGCTGCACGCCGCGACGAGGGCTGCCGCCGGTCGGCCGTCCGTGGCGAGGCAGCGCTATTTGGACGATCGAGTTTGACGATCGGGCCCGCGTTATTCGGGCGCGACCATGCCGTACTGGCGCCGCCACCCAGACGGGAGCACCATCTCGAGGACGTCGTCCACGGTGATCTGGCCTATCATGCGCCCGGCCGCGTCCACCACCGGCGCGACGGCGAGGTTGTAGTCAGTCATCTTGCGGATCACTTCATGGATGTCCGCGTCCGGCGAGAGTGTCACTCCGCCTTCGCGCGTCGCAGCTGCAACACTGGCGCCAGGTTGCGACCGCAGCAGGTCGACCACCAACGCGGTGCCCTCGAGGCGCCCCCCTTCGCCCGTCACGAACACGACAGCGCAAGCCTCGGGCGGGCTCGTGGAGGTTCGCACGGCTTCGAGCGCATCAGAGACGCTGGCGCTGGAAGCTACAGAGACGAAGTCGGGGTTCATGAGCCCCCCCGCCGTCTCTGGGTTGTAACTGAGCAGGGCACGCATCTTTGCCTGCGCCGGTTCGGGCACCTTCTCCAGGATCGGGAGCCGGCGCTCCTGGTCGAGCTCGGTGAGCAGGTCGACAGCGTCGTCGGGGCCCATCGCCGAGAGCAGCCTGGCTGCCTCCTCGTCCGAACGGCTTCGGAGGAACTCGACCTGGTGCTCCGTGTCGAGCTCCTCGAACACGTCGGCTTCCAGCTCTCGGTCGGCGCTGACTGCTTTTATGATCTCCTCGCCCTCTTCGTGCG
Organism: Actinomycetes bacterium; assembly: GCA_021798075.1. The sequence goes on along the minus strand of JAJZYO010000320.1, from coordinate 1,468 downwards.
AGGCCGCCTCGACTAGGTCGGCTAGCACCGCAGGGTGGAGGCGGCGGAGCTTGCGGAAAGGTATCTGCAGGCGCGCGGTTGGGACGTGGGAGACGAAGGGCTCGACCTCGGACCAGTCAAGGACCCTGTCCTCGCTGTCGGGACGGCGGAGCTTGCGCGGCAGGAGCCTCCGCAGCACCGGCCGCGAGCTCGTGTCGACGCCTGCAACCTGCCACGACGTCCCAGCATTGGCGAGGAGGATGTCGTTGGCCCGCACAAGCCGGCCTGTAGCGAGGTTGATCAGGTGGCGCGAACGCAAGTCGCGCGCAAGTAGGACTTCGCCGGGACGGCGCACGAAGGGCCCGAGCGAAGCCAGGTCGACCTTCAGCTTGGTGCGCTCGTACCCGAGCTCTGACAGCTGGTAGGCGTGAGCGAACTTGTCACCCCCGTCCACGCTCACAACGAGGCCCGTCACGCGAGGGTGCCAGCCCGGGGAGCTTCCTTCCCCTCCGAGCCTGGCGATGACATCCATAAGGCGCCCCTCGACAGGACCGGATGCACCCGTCACCTCCGTACCGATCAAGCCAGCAAGGCCGAGGACTTCGGGCGCGCCTTGGCCCCCCTGGCCGTCTTCGGCCCTTTCCATGGAAGCCCTGTCCTCACCTGAAACCGGACGGCCTCCAACCCGACGGCCTCCAACGGGCGCGCCCGTGAGGCCCCGCGTACTTGGGGGCGAGTCGCCCCTAGCTCTCGGCACAGCGCCAGAGTAACACCGCCAGGCGCGCAGCCGACCAGATGGGGGCCTCGCGCGTCGACTGGCCAACCAAAGGGGTGCCCGTCGCAGCCCAATGTGCCGGCCCAACGAGCAGTTGGTCCCCCCGGCGAGGGGTCTTTCGCCTCTAACCCCATGATGGCGCCGGTTCGACACTGGCGCTAATCAAAACTGAATAAGGAGGGCCCCAGATGGCCAAGTACGTCTACGACTTCGCCGAGGGCAACCGCGGCATGCTCGACCTGCTCGGGGGGAAGGGGGCAAACCTAGCCGAGATGAGCAACCTCGGCCTCCCCGTCCCGCCAGGTTTCACGATCACCACTGAAGCCTGTCGGGAGTACCTGGCCACCGGTACCGTCCCCCTCAGCCTCGACGCCGAAGTAGACGAGCACCTCGCCAGCCTCGAGGCCACGATGGGCAAACGACTGGGCGACCCCGATGACCCGCTGCTCGTTTCTGTACGCAGCGGCGCCAGGTTTTCGATGCCGGGGATGATGGACACGGTCTTGGACATCGGCCTAAACGACGCCTCGGTCTACGGGCTCGCAAAACAGGCAGACGACGAACGCTTTGCCTGGGACTCCTACCGGCGCTTGGTCCAGATGTTCGGCAAGACGGTTATGGGCGTAGATGGGGCCTTATTCGAAAACGCGCTCACCGACCTCAAAGAAAAAGCAGGGGCCACCTCGGACTTGGACCTCGGCGTCAATGATCTGG
>JAJZYO010000319.1 GCA_021798075.1 Actinomycetes bacterium | reverse complement strand
CACAGCGTCCCCGCCGCTACCATTGCTGCCGAGGGCGGTCCCCTCGGGGGCCCGGTGGCCGAGCTGGGAGCGTCGGGGCTGGTCGTAGTCCAGACAGGGGTGAGCACGGTTTGGGTGAGCGACGACCGGGGCCGCACCGGGCAGGCGTTCGCAATAGCAGGCCTCGGCGAGGCCGGGACCTCTGCGGTTTCTTTCGCCAATAGCGAGGACGGCCTGGCACTGGGAGAGGGGAGCTGCGCCGCGTTCAAGCCTGTCACACCGCCGATCTCGTTCCCGTTGCGGCGCAGCACCGTGGTCGCGACCGACGATGGCGGGGCCAGCTGGCAAGCCGTGGCTACCGTCGACGTCGCCGGCTATGGCGGGCTGGCCTACAGCCAGGCGCTGGCCGTCGTGGCAGCGACGTGCGCCAAGGGCATCGCCACCAGCACCGACGGCGGGCGCATCTGGAGCTACTGGAGCGTGGCCGCCGACCTGTCGGGCTGCCAGCAACCGAGCATCAGCGGAGAGACGGTCGCCCTTTCCTGTCCCAGCTACGTCGCTGGCGCCGCCACCCTTCGCCTACTCGTCAGCCAGGACGGAGGCCAGCATTGGTCGGTCTATCGGCTGAGCGGCCCCGGGGCCCAGTACGTCCAGGGCATTGTCGCCTCGGGGCCCGGGACCCTCTGGGCGTACGGGCAGGCCACTGACGAGGTGTGGCGCAGCACAAACGGCGGCGCGACCTGGGGCCCGGTCGACCTGGGCCTGCCGGTCCGACCATGACCGGTCTCTGCCGCAAGAAGGTGGCGTGCACGGGCGAAAACCCTCGGCGTAGGCGACGGCTACGACGCGGCTGAGACAGAGTTCCTCGACGCCGTGGTCGACTACGCACAACCCTGGGTGGAGCGCCTGCGGTTTGCCCCCAACCACGCTGCCCACGCCGGCCTGGTCGCTCGTGTGCTCCTCTACGCCGGCGACACCGCGGAGCTGCGCCGAGCCGTCTTCGGCGACGAGTGAGCCCGCTGCCGCACCCTGCCCACCGCAAGTTCGTCGAGACGGAGGGCTGGGAGAACAAAGGCACAGCACGCGGCCCCTCCAAGACGGGCGACCACTACCGCTATGAGCTGGTGCTGGCCAGCGGCGACGTCCTCATCACCAGGGTGTCCCACGGGCAAGGTCAGATCAACGACCCGAAGCCCGTCGCTGCCATCCTCACGGACCAGCTTGCGGTCAGCGAACCTGATCTTAGGCGCTGCGTCGACAAAGGAGTGCTGCCACCGCGTCCGTGGCCACCTGCGCCCCCAGCCGCTGGGGAGGCCCTGGACGCCAAGCTCGTGCGCAACCTGGTCCGCAAGGTGGGCCTCAGCGAGGCGGACATCGCCAAGCTCACCAAGAGGCGAGCGAGACGTACCGCCGTGACTAGACGAAGAAGGGGCCGTCAGTAACGGCCCCTCCGCGTTCGGCCCGGTTCACCAGATGACTGGTGTGCGGCAGGTGGCTGGCATGTGGCGGTCGGCGCTGACAAGTGGGATCTTCAGCTCCTCGGCAGTGGAGGCGATGATGCGGTCACCAGGATCGCTAGTCGCATGGCGGGGCGCACTGGCGACCCGGTTAGCGATGGCAGCAGTGACGGGCACGACTTCGAAGGGGCTATCGGCCCGGGCAAGCTCTTCAAGGATGCTTTGGCGGTCATCCTCGGTTAGCGGGTTGGCGGCCTTCTCGACTGCGTAAACGAGCTCGACGAGCGAGAAGGCCGACACATAGACCGGCTTGTTGTCGTCGGTCGCGGTGTCGAGCGCGTTGATCGCAAGGACGCTGAGACGGTCCGGGTCTATGACGTACCAGATGAGCACCTGCGTGTCCGCCACCACGGGGGTGGCGGGGCTCACCTGGTCAGGTCCCCGCCGATGCCGGCGCCCATCTCGACGCGCAGCTCGTCCAGGTGCTCCTGGGTGAAACCGAGGTCGCGGCGGCGGGCGCCCAAGCGCGAGCGACGTCGAGGCTCGTGGACAGCTTCGACGCGCACGATCTGACCGGCCTCGATGCCGTGTTCGGCGAGCTCGGACGCAGGCACGACGAGGTTGCCGTCTGGGCCGACGGGCACTTCTAAGGTGGCGTGGGATGGCGCGGCCATAGTGGCTCCTCTGACCAAATAGGTCGGCTTCATTGTACGTGAGGAAGACTCCTCGTCGCCAGCCGTTGCGGGACAGCGGCACAACCAGGGATGGCCAGCGCAGCTGGCCAGGGACCCCGTGGCCCACTTCGTCCCGTACAACGGTGGCTGCGAGGTCGTCTGACAGTGGTCACCGCCTGCGGTGCAGCGGCGCCGCTGGCGTCCCTTGCCTGGCACCAGGGGCTCCTTCCTATCCGCTTTCCCCCCTGCTTTTGTCGCCTCTATTGAGGAGTTTGCCAGATGCCACCACACCCGGAACGCAAGAGGGGCCGCTGTCGGGGTTTCACGGCAGCGCCATCTGGTAGGTGTAGCCGCGGGGTACGGACCAGACGAGCGCCATGTGCACAACGCCGGGCGCGAACGTCGGCAGCCAAGCAGACGTCCGCACGGCGAACACGACGTAGGCCGTCAGGGAGCCGCCGGGCGCATGGTGTGGCCACCGAGCAGCTGCACGCTCAGGTTGGGGCCCGGCCCGCACGGGCAGGTGCTGGGGTCGGGGGACGGCCTACCGGTCCATCGAGGGGCCCAGCCGCCAGGACGTGGCACGACCTTCAGCGACGGGGCGTCCGTCACTGTGAGCGGCGTGGTGCTCCGGTTGGTGATCGTGACCTTCACCTGCAGCGGGTTGGTGCGTGTGTTACTGCTGGCCCAGGAGAGCTCGCACCACACCTGGTCGGCTCGGACCGTATAGGTGGGAGTGGTGGGGACAACGATCTGCACGGCCCACGCGCATGTGCTGTTGACGGCAATATAGAAGGGTGCCGTGGTCGTAATAGCGGTTGGCGGCCGAGTAGCCCCACCCGAGCTGGTTGGGGGTGTTGTAGTCGTTCGTGTCAAGCCCTATAGGGGTGTTGACGGCGTAGTCGAAGCCGTCCGGGCCTGGGGGTGCCGCTATTGAAAGTGCGGCAGTTGTACCACCAGTTCACCTGCCAGTACGGGGCCGGGGCGGGGATGGCGAACTTCGCCGTGCGGCACGGGCCGTTCCCCTTGCTGGCGAGCACTGTGGCCTTCGGCATACCACGGGCCGTGATGGCGGCGGGCAGCCCCGTGCCGGCAGGGGCGGCGGTCGCTCGTGCATGCGAGATAGCCATTGGGGCTAGGACGACCACAACGGGGACAGCCAGGGTGAGTGAGTGCGAGGCGCCGGGTGGAGGGCAGGGGGAGGAGCAGCACCTTGTCGCCCACGCTCACCCCGAGGAGGCGCCGCAGCGCCGCCGGCAGCACGATGCGGGAGGTGCCGCTCAGCCGTGCCCGGTCGCCCCGACGGGTGCGGGTGCCGGCCTCGGGCTCGCCGAGGACGACCCAGCGGCCGTCGAGCTCGTGGGCGAGCGGGCCGGGCGACCAGCCCAGGACCTCGGCGAGGGCCCGCCGGTGCACGGCGACGTCGATACGCCCGTCGGCCTGCACCACACGGGTGGTGGGCTGGCACTCCAGTTCGGGCAGCACCGGCGGGAAGGGCAGCCCCTCGCCCAGCGACGGGTAGCCCCCGAAGGCGCCGCCCCTGGCGGCTCAGCGCCCCGGTATGCCGTGGAGGCGCTCCACGAGGAGCTCTGCCTGGCGCACCGGGGTCAGCGTCACGGGCCATACGGTGCCTAGCCCCGCGTCAGCGGCATTCGCTCCGCCCCCGGAGGAAGGAGCCTGTCAGGGGCCTCTACGG
>JAJZYO010000318.1 GCA_021798075.1 Actinomycetes bacterium | reverse complement strand
GACCACCGGCGGCCCGGCACTGCTTCGTTGATTTCGCCGTTGGCAAGCAGGACGTGGCGCCTTCCAGCCCCGGCGACCTCGACCGACAGCTCGATGGCGAGCCGGTCGTGGCACAGGTTGGCAGGTAGCCACATCTCGAGGTAACGGCCAGGCTCGAGGTCGGACATCCAAAGGTCCCAGCGGACGCCCTGGTCGGGCCACTCGAGGGCCTGGGCACCCGTCGCCTGGGGAGTGCCGAGCCGGTAGCGGAGCTCCAGGCGGTGCCTGCTGCCAGGGTCGCAAGCCACCTCCACGCACCGCATGCGCGCCTCGTAGCCGGCGCCCATGTCACGGTGCTCGAGGGCCTCGCCCGGGACCTCTGTCCCGTCGAACGAGGCGCTGTCGATGTCCTGGCGCAGGTCGAACGCGGGCCACCCTGCGTGCTGCTCCAGCGTCAGGTCCACCACGGCCGACACCTCGGCGAGCTGGGCTGCCAGGTCGAAGCGCACGGTGGCCGTGAGCCGCGCCATATCTACGGGCACGACGGGCTGGCCGCCCACGTGCACTGGTGGGGGGAGGGGGCTACTGTGCGGCACGCACAGCCAACGGTAGCCTCGGTACTGAAGCAGTTGAGCCGGCGAGCCGACTAGTAGTAGGTGGGAACTCGCCACCAGACGGCGAGAGGTAGCGCTATGGCAAAAAGGGCGCAGCACGCTCACACCGGGGCGGGCCGCCGAGCGGTCACCGAACGTGCCCACCTGGCCCTGCTCGACGCCGAGCTCGACCTCACCGTCGTCGTCCCCTACTACAACCCGGGCAAGCTGCTCGTGCCCACCATAGAGCGTCTCCTCTCCGTGCTCGACGGCTCGGGGACGAGCTACGAGGTGATCGCTGTGTCCGACGGCTCGACCGACGGAAGCGACCAGGAACTCGAGGAACTGGCCGCCACCAGGACAGAGCTGTCCAATGTCGTGCTCGCCAACAACCAGGGCAAGGGGGCTGCGCTCCGGGTCGGCCTGGCCAGGGGGAGAGGCCGCTACCTCGGCTTCATCGACGCCGACGGCGACTTGGACCCGGTCCTCTTGGAGTCGTTCCAAGCCATGGTGCGCCTCTATGGCCCCGACGTCATCTTGGGCAGCAAGCGCCACCCCCTTTCCGAGGTGGAGTACCCACCCCTACGGCGCCTCTACTCGTGGGGCTACCAGCAGCTGGTCCGCCTCGGGTTCCGCCTCGACATCCGGGACACCCAGACCGGCATCAAGCTCGTCCGCCGCGACGTCCTGGCCGCGGTGCTGCCCCGCATGGTCGAGAAACGCTTCGCCTTCGACCTCGAGCTGTTCGTCATCGCCAGGCGCCTCGGCTACACGCGCTTCTTGGAGGCGCCCATCCGGCTCCGCCACCAGTTCACGAGCACCGTCTCGTGGCACGCCGTGTACCGGACGCTGCTCGACACGGCCGCCATCTGGTACAGGCTGCGCATCCTGCACTTCTACGACCGCGACCAGGCACCGGCCACACCCAGTGGGGAGAGGCTCCGCATCGACGCCGTCGTCGTCCGGGAGACCGCGGAGCGGGGCACAGACAAAGCCAGGGGTCGTCGAGCCGCCGGCTGAGCCGTCGGGCTCAATCTGGTTGGTCGAGGCCGAGCACGCGAAGCGACAGCTCCCGGTGCCCCCCCGGGAAGGTGAAGACCAAGCGTGTGGCACCGTCGGGACTCGTGCTGCACGCGGTCGCTTTCACCGAACCGCGCCGCATCGCCAGGGCCAAGGCCCCGACGTCACCGGGTACGGCGCTCCTTACGATTACGGCCGTCCCGTCCGCGAAGCGCAGCCGGGCCGCCCGTGGCACCGGTGCCGCCTCGATCGCCCTGGCTGGCACGCAACGTCGGACCAGCGGGTTGAGCCGGCACCATAGGCGGAGCGCGAGGTCGTTCATGCCGGCGCTGACCGTGCTCAGCATGGCCTCTATCTCCGATGCTTGGACGGGGTCGATGCCGGCCAAGTCGAGCGGGGGGCGCTCCCGACCTGTGCGGCGCGCCAAGTACCGGTGGCCCCCCATAGCCTGGCCGGGTCGCCCGGCACCAAGCTGCACACCTCTATTGTTCCCCATCTCGCTTGCGGCCGCTCGCCCCCGGCCCAGGTTTATGGTGGCCCGAGTGGTCACTGTCGACGACGTCCGCGCCATAGCGGGAGGGCTGCCGCGTTCGTACGAGGTCCTCGTCCGGGACAGGGTGAAGTTCCGGGTCGGGCGGTTGGTCTACCTGGCGTTCTCACGGGACGAGGCCCTCATGGGCTTCGCCTTCCCGAAAGAGGAGCGCGAGCTGCTGGTCGCCTCTGACCCGGGCAAGTTTTTGATGCCTGTCGCCTCCGACATGGGTTACAACTGGGCGCGGTCGCGCCTGTCAGCCCTCGATTTCGACGAGATGCAGGAGCTGGTCCTCGGGGCCTGGCAGATGGTCGTGCCCAAGCGGGTGGCAGAAGAGCGCCTGGCGCATTGGCCTACCCAGGGAGGCGACAGGCTCACCTGATGCGGCGCCCAGAAGCCTAGCCCTAATGTCCTGCCAAGGGCACCTCCCTGGGGGACCGGGACCGGCTGGCCCGACCAGGGACCGCAACCCCGGTCGAGGATGGCCTGTCCTTTCGCTAACCGTCGGCTCGAGGGTCGGCGTCCAGCAGCTCTAATTCGTCCTTGCTCAACTTGAGGTCGGCGGCGGCCGCGGAGTCGAGGGCAGAACTCGGCCGGCTCGCTCCCGGGATGGGGATGACATGGTCGCCCTTGGCGAGCATCCAGGCAAGTACGACCTGGTGGACCGACACACCGTGGGCCGATGCAACCGTGGTGAACCCGGGGTGCTCGCGCCTCAACGCCTCAGCGTTGCCGATCCCGCCGAACGGGCTCCAGGGCAGGAACGCGATCCCGAGCTCTCCGCAGTAACGCAGCTCGGCCTCGCTCGAGCGGAAAAATGGCGAAAACTGGTTTTGCACGCTCACGAGATTGCCCTCGCCCAAGATGGAGCGAGCGAGGTCGATCTGGGCGATGTTGGCGTTGGATATGCCGACCATCCGCACCTTGCCGGCGTCGAGGAGCTCCTTGAAGACCCCGATGGCCACCTCGTAAGGGACCTTGGGGTCGGGGCGGTGGTACTGGTAGAGGTCGATCGCCTCCACCCCGAGGCGCCGGAGCGAGGCTTCGGCGGCCGAGCGGAGGTACGCCGGGTCGCTGTTGACGGTCCAGGTGCCGTCACCGGGCCGCAGGTGGCCACCCTTGGTGGCGACGAGGACCGAATCGCGATCTCCTCCCCACGAGGCGAGGGCCTTCGCGACAAGCCTCTCTCCGTGGCCCGTGTCGTCCCCCCCGACGCTGTACGCGTCCGCCGTGTCCACCAGGGTCATGCCGGCGTCCAGTGCTGCGTGGATGGTCTCGATGGAACGAGCCTCGTCAGGGCGCCCCTCCAGGGACATCGGCATCTCACCGAGCCCGATGGCACCCACGCTTCGAAGGCCTATTCGTCGCTGTTGCATCCGTCTTCCTCTTTCTGTTGTGCCTTTGTGTCTTGTCCCTCTTATCAGATCCAGTGCCAGCTCGTGTCGGATCCAGTGCCAGCTCGCTTCGACGACCCGCGCCGCCGCCGCGTCCTGCTGCTCGGCCCAGGGCGCCCCGGCGCGGGCGAGGCGAGGCGAGGCGAGGCGAGGCGAACCGACCTGGCGAGGCACCCGGCGTGGTGGAGTCAAAGCCGCGCAAAAAACTGACCGACGTAAAGTTGTTAGCCGCACATTTACCTGTTTCTGGCGCGAAAACGCGCAGTTTTCTGATGGATGTGGCCTCTGGC
>JAJZYO010000317.1 GCA_021798075.1 Actinomycetes bacterium | reverse complement strand
GTCCGTCGTGACCCGAGCCGCTACCGGCCCGCAGACGTCCTCGAGCACGTGGGCGACCCCCGCCAACTGGTGGCCCTGACGGGCTGGCACTCTCTGGTGCCGCTCGACCAGACCCTGGCCGACGTGTTGGCTTCAGTGAAGGCCCAGCGGGGCCAAAGCCTCGAGGGCTAGCCCGTCGGAGGCTCGGCGCTGCCGAGCCGGTCTTCTAGGGGAGACGAGGGCTCAGGGGTAATTGGGCCTGCTGGCGGGGGCTCGCAGCACGTGGAGGGCGAAGCGGCCAAAGGCAACCGCTTCTTTGGCCACGGAGAGCGCTTCCCCCGGCAAGTCGCGCTCTAGGTCGCGCACGAGTGGAGGAAGCCGCTTTTCGACCTCCCGCCGTGCGACTTGCGCACGCTGGAAGCCGAGGACGGCCGCTCCGATGGCCACGTACGCCCCGTCTTCTAAGACCCTCGGCAAGTGGGCCACTGGCAAGCGGTCCAACGCCAGGCGGTCCAGCGGCAGGCGGTCCAACGGCAAGCGGAACATGAGAACCAAGGTACCAGCGCTCATAGCACTCCGAACCAGCACGGTTTCCCCAATGGGAGCGCCACCATGCGGGCCCACTTCTCTGGGCCGCCCGGCCGCTTGCTACGCTTCATTCCACTGATGGACGCACCAGCTGTGGTGGCACTGGTGGTGGCCCGCCGACCAGGGACATGGTTGGAGGAGGCCCTCGAGTCGCTCTCGCGCCAGGACTACCCGAACTTGTCCATCCTCGTTGTGGCTGCCGGCGCCGCGCCCTCGCTGGCCGAGCGGGTGGGTGCCTGCCTGCCCGACGCCCACTTCGCGCAGGTGGACGGGACCTTCGCCGAGGCCGCCAACAACGGCATGGAGATGGTCAAGGGTGCCGCGCACGTGCTCCTTTGCCACGATGACGTTGCCTTCCTGCCGGGGGCGGTGCGCTTGCTCGTGGAAGAGGCCTACCGGAGCAACGCCGGCCTCACCTGCCCCAAGTTCGTCTCCTGGGAAGCTCCCGACCGCCTGGTCTGTGTTGGGATGGGCGCCGACCACCTGGGCATCGTCCACCCGCTCGTCGATCGTGGGGAGCTCGACCAGGGCCAGCACGACGCGGTACGTGAAGTGTTCGTTGCCCCCGGTGCCGCAGTCCTGGTGCGCACCGACCTCTGGGAGGCACTCGGAGGGCTATGGGGCAGCGAGGGCCTGGATCTCTCCTGGCGGGCGCAGCTTGCCGGCGCAAGGGTCGTGGTTGCCCCGCGTGCGGTTGCCCGTCACCTGGAAGCCTGCCAGCGCGATCGCGACGCCGAAGAACGGGACCGTTTTCGGGCCCTTTGGACCTGCTACAGCGCGACCACGCTCCTCATGGTGGCACCGGTAGCGGTCGCGGTCGCCATTGCTGAGTCCCTGCTCGCCCTGCTCCGTCCGCCCGGCCGGCGAGCGGGCCGTAGCCCGCTGCCGGTTGCTGCACTGGCGGCCTCCCTGAGGGCACCTGGCGAGCTGCGCGCAGCACGCCGGAAGGTGCAGGGGCTGCGGCGGGTCTCTGACTTGGCCTTGTGGAAAGCCCAGAGCAGCGGTGGCACCCGCTTTCGAGCGGCCTTGCGGCGCCGCGCTGAGCAGCGTTCTATTTCCCTGCCCGGTCCGTCGGCCTCAGTTGCTCCCAGCCAGGGGGCTGCTCCCGCGCGAGCAGCCCTGCCAGCGCTGGCGGGCGCCTCTGCGCCGGCCGGGTCGCCGCCGGGCGGCACGCGTGACAAAGGCGACGAGGTTTACGGGCGCGATGCGCATGCCGAGCGTGGCACGGGTTACTGGGGGGACAAGGTCGGCAAGGGCGGGTGGGCCGGGCCAGTGAGCCGGGAGTGGGAGGCGGCTGTCGCTGTCGCCCTTGTGGCCCTCCTCCTCGCGGGCTCCCGTGGCCTCCTCTCGGGAGGGGTGCCTCTCATCGGCCAGCTCCCAAACGCCGCTGGAGGGGTCGGGTGGTGGTGGCACGCGTGGTGGTCGGGCACGGGAACGGCCGGTTTAGGCGGCGAAACGTTCGGTCCGCCGGGGCTCTTGTTCATGGGCTTGGTGGGCGTGGTTGCCTTCTGGTCCGCGTCCGTAGCGGCGCACTTGCTCGTGCTTGTCCCGCTGGTCATCGGCCCGCTTGGGGCCTACGTGGGGGCGGGGCAGTTCGGAAGCGCTAGAGGGCGCCTGGCCGCCGGGGTGCTGTACGCAGCGCTGCCCGTGCCTTACGACGCCATCGCCACTGGCCACTACGCGGGGCTCGTCAGCTATGCCGTGGCACCCTGGCTGCTCGCAGGCCTGTGCGTGCTCGGCCAGCGCCACGCCCCTGCTTGGGACTGGAGGCGCATAGCTGGGATGGCGGTGGTCGCGGCGCTGGCCATTTCCCTGGCCCCGGTGATGGTGGTCGTGGTTGTGGCCATGGGCTTGGCGCTGTCGGCTGGTTCGCTCCTCACGGGCTGGCCGGTCGCCGGCAGCCGCGGGGTTGCCCAGCTTTACGCCCTCCTCAGCGCAGCCGGAGCTGCCGTTGCCGCCGGCATGGCAGGTTTCGTCTTGCTCCTGCCGTGGTCCGTGCGCGGGCTTTGGGCAGCACTCGGCGCTCCCGGCGACAGCCACGAAGGGATAGGCGAGCTGCTCCGCTTTAAGACCGGGCCCTACGGTGGCGGGGACTTCGGTTGGGCACTCCTCGTTGCCGCGGCTGTTTCGCTCCTGATCGGGCGAGGGTGGCGCCTCGGGCAAGCGGGCCGGATGTGGGCCGTGGCCTTCGGCTTCTTCGCGTTGGCCCGAGCGTGGTCACCAGCAGCCGGTTCCGAGGCGCTGTTGGCGCCGGCGGGAGCGGCCCTCGTCTATTGCGTTGCGCTCGGTGCGGCGTCGGTCGAGGTGGACCTCTCGGCCTACAGGTTCGGGTGGCGCCAGTTCGTCCCCGCCGTCGGCGTGGCGGCCTCCCTGGTGGCGGTGCTCCCCCTCTTTTCCTGGGCAGCAGGCGGGCGCTGGGGGCTGGCACCAACGGGCGCGCAGGCCGCTTACGTCTTCCCGGCGCCGGGCAGCGAGCCCTACCGGGTGCTCTGGGTGGGGCCGCCGGGCACCATCCCGCTCGCGTCGCAGGGCTCTTCCGGAGGCCTCTCGTTCGCGGCTTCGCTCGGGAGCACGCCGGCGGCTAGCCAGCTTTGGCAGGCCCCCGCGAGCCGGCTCGCCGCTTCTGTCGGCCGGGACCTCGCTTGGGCGCAAGCCGGCGACACGACCGAGCTAGGGCACCTGCTCGCGCTGGCGGGAGTCCGTTACATTGCTGTCCCTCTCGAACCACGCCGTGTCGCGCGGGCTGACAGCACGTTGCTAGCGGCCCTCGCTCGCCAGGTCGACCTTTCAGAAGTGGGGATCGACCCCTCTTATGCCGTGTACGCCAACAGCTCTTGGTTGCCGGTCTTTTTCGGGCTGCCACCGGGGACCGCTGCGAACGAGCTTTCAGCCGCCGCCCTTGCCGGCGACCCTGTGGCGGCGGCGAGGGCTGCTCAAGCGTTCCAGGCCGCGCCGCTTAGCGCTTCGGGCATATATCGGGCCGGCCAGCGCGGCGTCGTCTACGGGGCCGTGCCACCGGGCAGCTGGGCCCTCAAGCACGCGTCCCGCCCCGTGACCGCATCTGCAGGGGCACTTGGTGGGACGCTTTGGCACCTGGGCCCTACTTCTGGGGCTGGGAGTGCCCCTAGCCGGGCCGCCAGCAGCCGGGCCGCCAGCAGCCGGGCCGCCAGCAACCGGGCCGCCAGCAACCGGGCCGCCAGCAACCGGACCGCCAGCAACCGGGCCGCCAGCAACCGGGCCGCCGGTCACGTCCC
>JAJZYO010000316.1 GCA_021798075.1 Actinomycetes bacterium | reverse complement strand
CGGCGAAACCGCGGCGGAGGTCGAAGCGGCGGTCGGCGACGGGTCGGCGTTCGGCCTCGAGGTCACCTACGTACAACAGGACGTGCCGCTCGGCCTCGCCCACGCCGTGCTTATAGCTCGTGACTTCCTTGGCGGCGACGAGTTCGTCATGTACCTCGGGGACAACCTGTTGCAACAGGATTTGAGCGAGCTGGTACGGCGTTTCGAAGCCGAGCGGGCCAAGGCAGTCTCCCCCCGCCTGGGAGAAGACCCCGTGGTGCCCGCGGCGCAGATCCTCCTCGCCCACGTAGATGACCCCCAGCGCTTTGGGGTCGCCGAGCTCGACGCGGCGGGCAGGGTGGTGAGGCTGGTCGAAAAGCCCGAGGTCCCGCCCTCGGACCTGGCGCTGGCTGGCATCTACCTCTTCGACCACCGGATCCACGAGGCTGTCAGTTCGATCAAGCCATCGGCGCGAGGTGAGCTCGAGATCACAGACGCCATCCAGTGGCTGGTCGACGCAGGCCAGGTCGTCCTGGCGGAGATCCTCCAGGGGTGGTGGATAGACACGGGCAAGCTCACGCCGCTCCTCGAAGCCAACCGTCTCCTGCTCGAGGGCATCGAACGCCGGATCGAAGGCCAAGTCGAAGACAGCGAGCTCGAAGGCCGCGTGATCGTGGAAGAGGGAGCGCGGGTGGTCCGAAGCCACGTGCGCGGCCCCGCTATCATCGGCGCTGGGTCGGAGGTCGCAGACTCCTTTATCGGCCCCTTCAGTGCGATCGGGCGAGGTTGTGTGATCCGCCATTCCGAGGTCGAGCACTCGGTCCTCTGCGGCACATCACGGGTCATAGACGCCGGGCGGATCGAGGATTCGCTGCTCGGCTATGACGTCGAGGTCACACGCAGCGCCAGACGGCCCCGAGCTACCCGCCTGATGGTGGGCGACCACTGCCAGGTGGACCTGTCATGAAGCTCTTTGTGACCGGGGGTGCCGGCTTTATCGGGTCCAACTACGTGCGCTTTGTGCTTTCGAACACCGACGACGAGGTCACCGTCTACGACGCTCTTACTTATGCCGGCAACCTGACGACGCTCAAGGACGTGGCGGAGCGCTACGCCAACAGGTACCACTTCGTCCATGCGAACATCTGCGACCTTCCCGCGCTAGAGGAGGCCATCAAGGGCCACGACGCAGTGGTGCATTTTGCTGCCGAGAGCCACGTGGACCGCTCCATCGCGGGCCCCGAGGACTTCGCTATGACCAACTGCGTGGGCACCAACCTCGTCATGCACGCCGCCCGGCGAGCTGGCGTCGGCCGGGTGGTGCACATTTCGACCGACGAGGTCTACGGCTCCGTCGAAGAGGGCAGCTCCAACGAAAACGAGCGCCTTGTCCCGCGCTCGCCTTATTCGGCGTCCAAGGCCGGCTCTGACCTGATCGCGCTCTCGTACTTCACGACTTACGAGCTCCCTGTCGTCGTGACCCGTTCGTCCAACAACTTCGGGCCATGGCAGTACCCGGAGAAATTGGTGCCCCTTTCGGTGACGAACCTGCTCGATGGCAAAAACGTCCCGCTTTACGGCGACGGGCTCAACCAGAGGGACTGGCTCTTTGTCGAGGACAACTGCGCCGCTGTGGACCTCGTGCTGCGTTCGGGCAAACCTGGAGAGATCTACAACATCGGGGTTGGGATGGAGATGCCCAACCGGGTGCTGGTGGACAAGCTCTTGGCGCTGGCCGGCGTGGGCCCGTCGCGTATCGACTACGTCACTGACCGCCTTGGCCACGACCGGCGCTACAGCGTCGACCCGTCCAAGGTCGCTGCGCTCGGCTGGGAGCCCGCGCACGACCTCGACGAGGCGCTCGAGCTGACCTTCGCCTGGTACCGCGACAATCGCTGGTGGTGGGAGCCGCTCAAGTGAGGGCGCTCGTGACGGGCGCCAACGGCCAGCTCGGCCGCGAGGTCGAGGCTCTCCTCCGCAGTAGCCGCCACCACGAAGTCCTCGCCCTTTCGCGCGCGGAGCTTGACATCGCCGACCGCGAGCGGGTCCTCCAGGTCTGTGGGGATTGGCGCCCCGAGGCCGTCATCAACGCGGCCGCCTTCACCGCCGTCGACGCGTGCGAGAGCGAGCTCGACAAGGCTTTCGCAGCGAACGCCATCGGCCCGCGCAACCTGGCCGAGGGGGCGCGTATGGCGGGCGCGCACCTGGTCCATATCTCGACCGACTACGTCTTCGACGGCACGTCGCCCGTGCCCTACCGGGAATGGGACGCCCCTCACCCGCTGTCTGCCTACGGGCGTTCCAAGCTGGGCGGCGAGGGGGAGGTGGCGAGCGGCCTGCCCGGGGCGACCGTCGTGCGGACGTCGTGGGTATGCAGCCGCCATGGCTCCAACATGGTGAAAACAGCCCTCAGGCTGGCGGAAAAGCCGGGGGAGCTCCGCTTTGTCGACGACCAGCGGGGCTGCCCGAGCTTTGCCGACGACTTGGCAGGCATGGTCGTCCAGCTCGCCATTGCGCGCCTGCCGGGGATTTTCCACGTCACCAACCAGGGCGAGACGACGTGGTACGGCTTCGTCCGGGACGTCCTCTCCGCCGCTGGGGCTGACCCGTCGAGAGTCGTTGCGATCAGGACGTCCGAACTGTCGCCGCCGAGGCCGGCACCCCGGCCCGCCAACTCCGTCCTCGACAACTCGGCGTTGCGCCTCCTAGGGCTCCCCATGCTCCCCGACTACCACGAGGCGCTCGAACGCACGGTCAAGCACCTCTCCAGCGGCTCGGCCCCATGAACGCCGCCGTCGCCGGCATAATCGTCAACTTCAACACCAAGCAACACCTTCTGCGCTGCGTCGCCAGCCTCATCGAGGAGAGGGTCGAGCCCGTCGTGGTGGTGGACAATGGTTCCACCGACGGTTCCGAGGCGGCCCTCTCCCAAGACTTCCCTGGCGTGAAGTGGATCCCCATGGGGGCGAACATTGGCTACGGGGCGGCCGCTAACCAAGGTGCAGCCGTTGCCGGCGCCAAGTACCTGCTCGTGTCCAACCCTGACGTCGTCGTCGACCCCGGGGCCGTCGAAGCACTCGTTGCGCTGCTTGAACGGCGAGACGACGTCGCAGCGGTGGGCCCCCTCATCGTGGATGCCACAGGCCGGCTCTACCCCTCTGCACGGCGCTTCCCGAACCTGGCCGAGGCGGTCGGGCACGCGATAGTGGGCCAGTTTTGGCCGGGTAACCCGTTCTCTCGCCGCTACACGATGGCCGAATGGGACCACGGTCGGGCGCGGGAGGTCGACTGGGTGTCCGGTTCGTGCTTCCTCGTTCGGCGCGAGGCGTGGGAAGCCGTCGGCGGCTTCGACAGCTCTTACTTCATGTACATGGAGGACGTCGACCTCTGCTGGCGCCTCCGTAAGGCGGGATGGGAGGTGGCCTACGAGCCACTGGCGCGGGTGACACACATTCAAGGTGTCTCGGCAGACCGCCACCCCTACCGGATGCTCCTCGCTCACCACGTGTCGATGTGGCGTTTCGCCTGGCGCACGACCGAGGGCCAGGCCCGCTGGCTGCTCTCCCTGGTACTGCCCGGCCTTGCCGTGCGCCTTGGGATCACCGTCCTCAGGCGGTGGGTCGCCGGAGCCCGCAGCACTGGATCCGGGGCCCGGCCCACGGAGGCCCGGCCCACGGAGGCCCGGCCCACGGAGGCCCGGCCCACGGAGGCCCGGCCCACGGAGGCCCGGCCCACGGAGGCCCGGCCCACGGGCGGGCGAGCGGCACAGTAACCTGGTACGCCGGTATGGGCAAAGCTTCTTCCGCAAAGAAAGTCGCACGCGCCGCTGGGCTCGGTGGGAGCC
>JAJZYO010000315.1 GCA_021798075.1 Actinomycetes bacterium | reverse complement strand
CTCCACCACAAGCTCGTGGTGCTCCTCAGCTGGGCGGTACTGGCCTTAGCTGGTTTTGCGACTATGAGCAACACCACGTCGCGCCTTTCGACCGCATATAACGTCCCCAACGAGCCTGCGTTCAAGGCGGACGCCAAGATCAAGGCGCTTTACCACACTTCGAGCGGGGCGAACACGCCGCCGAGCATCGTCGTCCTGAAGGCCCCCGCCGGCACGTCCTTCGCTCGCGTTGGACCTTCGGGTGCCAGAGCGCAGGAGACCGCAGCGCGGGCCTTTTCTTCGGCCTCTCTAGCGGTCCCCGGCAGCCGCGTGGCGGACGAGGCCACCACCCACGACCCTGGTTTTGTCTCCGGGCGCTACAGCTTCGCCCTCGTCTTCACCCCGCCGGGCAAGGGTGCGTTCGGGGGTAGCCCGCCGACCAAGCAGCTGGAAGACGCTGCCCGGGCCGTGATCCCGGCCGGGTGGCACGCGAGCGTTACCGGGCTCGGCCAGGTCGAGGCCGGCTCCCAGTCGAGCGGCGGCACCGGGGTCTTCGCCGAGGTGATGATCGGCGGGATCGGGGCGCTCGCCGTGCTCGCGTTCGTGTTCGCGAGCCTGCTCGCGTTCATGCCGCTCGTGATGGCGGTGGTGGCGATACCGACCACCTTCTTGCTGATAGGAGGGCTCACCTACCTCACGACGGTCAATTTCCTGGTCGAGTTCCTCGTCGGCCTGATAGGGCTCGGGGTGTCGATCGACTACAGCCTCTTGGTGGTGACCCGCTGGCGTGAACAGCGCGCCAAAGGTGATGCGGACGAGACCGCTATCCACAACGCGATGGCGTCAGCCGGACGCGCCGTCGTCTTTTCGGGCGCTACGGTTGGGATCAGCCTCCTGGCGCTCCTCGTAATGCCGTTGGGGTTCCTGCGCAACATCGCTGTAGCCGGCTTCTTGATCCCTTTGGTGTCGGTGGCGGTGGCCACGACGCTCTTGCCGGTACTGCTAGGCACCGTCGGCCCGCGCCTCGACTGGCCCCGCGTGCGCAAGGAGGCCGAGGCCCCCAGGTTTTGGAGCGCGTGGGCGAGGATCGTCGTCCGCCATCGCGTCCTGGCCGCCGTCGCCGGTACCGGGGTGGCACTGGCCCTTATTTTCCCCTTGACCAATATCAACCTCGGTGAGCCCAAGGCTTCTTCCCTCGCGACCTCAGGCCCCGCCCATGCGGCGCTCGTGGCCCTGTCCGACCAAGGCGTGCCAACGGGGGTGGTTGACCCGATCGAGGTCCTCACGAGGGCTAGGTCGGCGCCCGCGGTCGCCCGTTCTCTGGCCGGCGTCCGCGGCGTGTACGCTTCGGTTGCACCCTCCGGCCAAGCCTGGCACGCGCGGGGCACGGCCCTGGTGGAGGTGTTGCCGCGCCACGAGCCGAGCTCGGCGCCGGGCGCGGCGACCGTGACCGCGGTGATTGACAGGGCAACCTCCATGCCAGGTGTCCTCGGCGTCGGCGGGGACGGTCCTTCCCAGCAAGCTTTCTCCCGTGCCGTCTATGGGAACTTCCCGCTCATGTTGCTGGTGATCGCCTTGGCAACGTTCCTCCTCTTGACGAGGGCTTTCCGAAGCGTCGTGCTGGCACTGAAAGCCGTTTTGTTCAACGTGCTTTCAGTATCGGCGGCTTACGGGACAATGGTCCTCGTCTGGCAGTACGGCTACGGGAGCCGGCTGATCTGGGGGATCCCGGCCACAGGCTCCATCACCGTCTGGGTGCCGATCATGGTGTTCGCGTTCTTGTTCGGGCTCTCCATGGACTACGAGGTGTTTATCCTTTCCCGCACCCGCGAGGCCTACGACACCGAAGCGCGAGGGTCCACCAATGACGCTGTCGTCACCGGCCTGTCCAGGACCGGTCGTTTGGTGACGAGCGCAGCGGGGATACTTTTCCTCTCTTTCCTGTCGATGTCGAGCGCGCCGGACACCGACGTGAAGGTACTCGCGACTGGTCTTGGGGCCGGCATCTTGCTTGACGCGGTGCTCGTGCGGTCACTGCTCGTACCCGCTTACATGAGCGTGCTCGGCCGCTTCAACTGGTGGCTACCAAGGCCGCTCGCCCGGGTTCTCTGGGTGCGCCCCTCGCCCTTGCCGGCGCCGAGCGAAGCCTGACCCGTCGCCTCGAGGGCCAGCGTGGCAGCCCCCGCGACCGGCGCAATGACCGGCGGCGTTGGCTTTCGCAAATGGGCCGGCGTCGCCGGTGGCGGTACCTCGCAGGACTTGAGGACCACCCCGAAGGCCAGCGTAACGGTGGCCGGCGTGGCCCGCTCGCGCGAGACTTGGTCGATGGACCACGCCACTTCACCAGGTCCGCTCCGTCGGATCGCCAACCTGTGGGCATTGGTGGACCTCCCGGGCGCACTCGGCCGCCTGCAGGCGGGAGGCAGGTCTGCGCGCATGGACATCGGCCCCTACCCGGTCGCGTATACCGGCAGGCCCGCCACAGTGCGAGCGCTCCTAGACGGTCGCCTCGAGGGTATGGCGGAGCGTGGGCGCTTCTACGAGGACATAAGCCGCGTGATAGGCCGGAGTTCGCTAGTCACCTGCGAAGGCGAAAAGCACAGGAGGCTACGCCGGGCGGTGGCCCCGGCCTTTAGGAGGGAGCAGGTCGCCGCCTACGGCGACCTGATGGTGGAAAGGGCGTCTGCGATGGCCGCCAAATGGGCCGATGGCGACCGGGTTGCTTTGGACAAGGAAATGGCCGCCCTCACCTTGGACATAGCTGCCAGGTCCCTCTTCGGGGTTGATATTGCTGGGGAGTTGTCCGAGTTTTCGACGATCCTCGAAACGGGTGCGAGGATCTTTTACCGGTTGGTGCTCCCGAGGGGTCTCTCGGACGCCCTTTGGCGCAACCCCTACAGCCCGGCCAACCAGCGCCTAGCAGCGGCCCAGAAACGCGTCGACAGCTTCGTGTCGCAGCTCATCGCCGAGCGCCGCGCTCAGCCGCACCAGCCAGATGGAGGACCGGCGCCCAACTTGCTCGACTTCCTCCTGGCAGCACGTGACGAGGACGGGGCCCCGCTATCAGACGAGGAGGTCCGCGACCAAGTAGTGACATTCCTCTTTGCGGGGCACGAGACGACGGCTCAGGCGCTCACGTGGGCGTTCGTCCTCCTCTCTACGCACCCCGAGGCGGAACGCCGGCTGGCTGAGGAGTCGCGGTCCCTCCTTGGACGCTCTGAGCGCGACGGGCGGGCAGAGAGCCTCGCCGGCAAGGACCTCGCGGACCTCCCCTGGGCCCGAGCGGTCACGAGCGAGACCCTGCGGCTTTACCCGCCAGCTTGGTTCCTCTCACGGGAGGCGGCCACGGACACCGAAGTGGACGGGTGCCCCGTAGCCGCCGGCACGCTCTTTTTGACGAGCCCGCTCGCTGTACAGCGCGACCCCATGTACTGGGAGAGACCGCTCGAGTTCGACCCTTCTCGCTGGCTCACCCAGGAAGTGGGTGCAGGCCCCACTGAGGCCTATTTCCCCTTCGGGCATGGAAGGCGGAATTGCATCGGATCTTCGTTCGCTCTCACCGAGGTGCCGCTCGTCTTGGCGACGGTGCTCGGGCAGTGGATGATCGATGTGGCCGGCGCCGGGACACTAAAGATGCGCCCCACTGTGACGCTCCGGCCGCGCGGCCACGTCTACGCGCGTGTGACGCGGAGGGACCCGCCCGGCCCTTGAGGTGGCCGGCCGTACCGCCGGCCACACTCTGCCACGCTCTGCGACCGCCGGCCACGCTCTGCGACCGCCGGCCACGCTCTGCGACCGCCGGCCACGCTCTGCGACCGCCGGCCACGCTCTGCGACCGCCGGCCACGCTCTGCGACC
>JAJZYO010000314.1 GCA_021798075.1 Actinomycetes bacterium | reverse complement strand
TCGGCCTGGGCGTCGATGAACTCCTGTCCGTCCGGGAGGAAGAGGCGGACCTGCCCGGTGGACACCTCGATCCGAAGACCGCCGAGGGCGGGGTGCTCGCAGCTTGTCACAGGCTCGCCTTCTGCAAGTTCGGTCCCGTTGTGGGCCCATGTCGTGATCTCACCACGGTCCGGGTCGATCTCGATGTGGACGGGCACGCCGATACGGCCGAACAGAGCGCGCTTTCCGGCAAGGGCCGCGGCGCCGTCAGAGCGGTGGTTGGCCGGCGAGAGGACTTCGAGGGTCGCTGCTGGCACTGGTTCCTCGGGAACGTGGTAGACAGTCCGGGTCCCCGGTTGGGCCCCTGGGATGATGGCGACGTCTGGGCTCGCCTGTTCCTCATGGCCGGTATCGTCGCGGGCCCGGACGAAGACGTCGGACAATACGAGAGCGCGGTCCCCGAAGATGAACCGCAAGACGTCTACGAGGCGGTTGAGGACGAGCTGGTGCAACTCCGAGCCGGTCATATCGACCGCCTCTTCAGGCAGGGCTGCCTGGGTGGACATGGTTTCATCGTATAGGACCACAATCGGTAGCTGAACCGGAAATAGGAGCGCTGAGCGCTCTGACCTGCGGGTTTCCGAGCCTCGCGACGTCACCGCCAGGGGACATGGGGACTCCTTTGGGATTGGCCCCCGGCAGGGCACTGGTCTTACCAAACGGTTGCCGCCACGGAAGCCGGGCCAATGCCACTCTTGCTCATCAAGCGGCGCGTCGGCACGGCCGGTCGGCGTGGGACCTCTCCAACGAGAGCGGGACACCCCGGGTGGCGGGCGGGGCCGGCTTGGTGGCCTTGGGCCGCTTCGCCACGATGAACTGCCTGTAGCGCGCCGGGCGGGCGGCCACGGCCAGCTCGAACAGGCGGTAGAAGAGCAGGCCACGGGACCCGGAGCGGCGCCGGTTGAACCGGAACACGTATTCGTTCAAGTAGAGGTGCAGGTGCTCGTCGCCGATGGCACCTTGGTGTGTGCTGTTCAGCCACTTCTTCACCAGCCCCGCTACTTCGTGGACCGCCGGGAGGACCTCCGAGGCCTTCCTACCAGGGGCGACGTGGGGCTCGTGGACGTAGAGGTCGTCACATGCCTTCTCGTAGGGCCCCCAGCCGTCGGTAACGACGGTCGAGAACGCCTCCACGTTGTCCTGTAGGAAGGCACCTAGGCTCGCGCTGCTCGCGTCGGGGATGACCGCCATCCGGCAGCGCCCCCAGCCCCTTGGGCTCCCTCCGCTCCACGGCAATGGCGACCAAGGCCTTCTCACCGTGGGTGCGGCCGCCCTTGTCGCCGGGCGCCTTCCCGCCGATGAAAGTCTCGTCCACCTCGACGTCACCGCTGAGACGTTCCCGCCCGGGCCGCACGGCCACCGAGCGTAGCCGGTGCAACATCGCCCAAACCGTTTGGTAGGAGCTCAGCACCAGGTCGCGTTGCAAGGCCAGCGCGCTGATGCCATCTTTCTGGGTGGCGAAGTGCCAGGCAGCATGGAACCAGACCGTGAGGGGCGTGCGCGTCCGGTCGAAGATGGTCCCCGCGGTGACGGACGTGCACTTTCGGCAGCCCGTACACTTGTAACGCCCATCGGCCAACCGGCATGCGCTTACGCTCTGGCAACCCGGGCACGCGAAACCGAAAGGCCACCGCAGCCATTCGAGGTAGTCGGCGCAGTCGTCGTCGGTAGGGAACCAGGCCATGAACTCGCCATAGTCACGTGGGTAGCACACACCTGCGATGGGAGATCTGGTTGGCATGCCGGTAAGGTCGGCAGTTGAGGGGTGGGCCTTACCAAAAAGCCTTGTACTTGGTCCGCTTAGATGGATAGCCCTTCGTTTGCGACCGTGTGGGTCGCCAACGCTCCATCTTGTCCGTCAACTCCGGCGGAGGCAACTCTGGCCAGAACAAGTTGCCCCAGAACGCCCGGACCGAGACGGGCAAGCTCCGGTTACCGAAATAGTCTTCGCCAACTACCTGCTCGACCTTGCCCCACCCGTAGTGCGAAAAGAGCCATTCGACCTGGTCCCAGCTCCCGAGACGGATGACGGCCACGATGACGGTCCTGGCATCCTTGTCGGGGTCGACCCTCGAGGCGTCGTGGCTCCACAACAGCTCGGCAATGTCCTGAGCTAAAGGACCAGGCCCCGCTCACTGCCCGAAACGACTCAGCGGACCGAAAGGCCACCAGCGCCGGGCCCCGAGCCGGACAATGACCTCCACGAGTGCAAGCCCCCGCCACGAGTGCAAGCCCCCGCCACGAGTGCAAGCCCCGCCCGGACGAGCCGTAGGGCGCCGCACTGGAGAGGCGCGAGGATCGGCCTCGGCACTAAAGACCCGGAGCCTGCTGATCATGGGAGCGCACCTGTTCGGCCTGGCCACTTTGCAATGGCATAGCGCTCGACGACTTATCCGGTAGTACGGCCGCAAAACGTGTGTCGCCGCCACACTGCCCGCCAGAGCCCGATTAGACCAGCTCGGCACGCGGGCTAAACGCGGGATGAACGACCTTCGAGCACTTTGCCAGACGCTCCAATATGACCCCCGACCAGCCACTTCACCGAGTCGGGAAGGCGGGATTTGAACCCGCGGCCTCAGCGTCCCGAACGCTGCGCGCTAACCAAGCTGCGCTACTTCCCGTACCGTCCTCATCGTACTCCTTCGGGAGCACACCGTCCCGGTGTCCCGACAGAGAAAACACCTGCCAAGGGAGCCGACTGAGCTGTTGCTCGCCCGCACGCCCTGTCCCCGCCCCGCAATTAGGCGGAGCGCCGGCGGCTACGCCGGCATGAGCCCCACCGGCGAGGGGGCCAAGGTGGCGTCCTCGTAGCGCTGCCCGGCCAGCAGGGCCTGTACCGCCGCCCTGGTGCGGAGGGGGTCCAGAGGCTTTATGAGCCAGCCGGCCACGCCTACGCGCCGGGCCAGGAAGACGTCGGCCCGCCGGTCGAGCAGGAGCAGCACCGGGACCGGGTCGAGGCGGCCGGCGCCGGCCTCCAACGCGATGTCCATGGCCACTGCATAACCGCCCATCGAACCCACTTGGAGGTCGCTCACGACGAGGTCGGCGGGCACCTCCTGCAGGGCGGGGATGGCTGCTGCCCCTGCCCGCACCCACCGCACATTCGTCCCTGGCTCCTCGACGACAGCCGTGACCTCGTCATACACGCGGGGCGAGTCGGTCACGATCAACAGGTCAGCCACGATGTGAGGTTACCTCGGTGGCCAACTCGGTAGCATCTTGGCCATGCATCCGCCCGCCCGGGCGGGAAGGCCGCGCACCGCGAGCGGTCCGCTTTTGACTGGAGGTGGCGTGCTCAAGATCGAGACGGAACACACTGACGACGGCTTCACCATCTGTCGCCCGATCGGTGAGCTAGACGCCTTCACGGTCAGCCAGTTCCGCCAAGCCCTAGCGGAGCTGGCCTCCCAACCACGCCTGGTGATCGACATGAGCGCCGTCCCCTTCGTGGACTCTGCCGGCCTTGGAGCGCTGATCGGCGGCATTCGCCGGGCGCGCGAACTCGGCGGCGACGTCGTGGTCGTCGTCAACCGGCCCGGTCTCGTGAGGACGCTCAAGACGACCGGCTTCGACAGGATCGTGGCCATGACCGAAACCCTCGACGCGGCCAAGGAAGCCTTCGAAAAGCCCGCCGAGGACGGGGGCACGCCGCCAGAGGCCTGACGGGCCGGTTAGCCTTCGTCCAGGTAGCGGGCCACTTCGGCCAGGGCCTCCAGGTCGGCGACCTCGCGCGCCAGGAACGGCACCCGGTACACGCTCGCTTTGGGCAGCGCCCCAGTTACCCGGTCGAGCTGCTCTTTCTCC
>JAJZYO010000313.1 GCA_021798075.1 Actinomycetes bacterium | reverse complement strand
CAACCCTGAGGTTCGCTGAAGCCATTGACGACCTTGAGGACCTCACCATCGACAGGTACCCACCCCTTCGTTTCATGCGCAGGGCGTACGAACTGCGGGACAACTTGACGGCCTACGCCGCCGCCTATGTCGCCTTGGCTGAGACCCTAGGCTGCGAGCTGCTGACAGCCGACCAGCGACTTTCTAAAGCCCCCGGCCCACGTTGCCCCGTGCGGCTCCTGCGCTGAAGCACGAGGTACCTCAGTCTTCTTCGTTGTGACGGATCCTGGTGGACGCCCAAGAGGCGAGGCGGTCGAAGTTGACGACACCAGCACGGGTCACGAGGTCACCAAAGACCCTGGCGAGCCCGCGCATGCGGGCCTGGCGCCCCACCCCAGGGCTTGCGGACCAGGTGGGCGATCTTGCGCTCCACCTTGGGGCGGTCGACTTGTAGCGCTGCTTCCACTCTTTGGCCTACCCCCTGCCGTCTCCTTGCCCCGTCCCGCCGTGAGCGCCAGGTGGCTCGTCGTCATAGCTGGGGGGCTGTTGGCCAAGGAGGTTGCTTCGGCTCAGTCCACCGCCGCCCGTGCCCTCGGGGGCAGCACTTATCGCGACGCTGAGGGCCCGGTATGGCAGGGCACCGGTCGCCGGGCCGCCCGTGCCCTCGGGGGCAGCACTTATCGCGACAGGGTTGTGAGGGTCCGCCTGGCGCTGTCGACGGCGCCCTCTTTGCCCTCGCCCGCGCCGGCGCCGTCTCGGCGCCCTTTTGCCGTGGCCAGCGGGTGACCTTGGCGGTGACGGCCAAGGCGGCCCTACTGGCGCGTGGTCCGACGCTCCCTACGCCCCGACAAGGCTAAAAGTCGATGCCTTTTGCGGCCATGATGCCCGCCTCGTAGGCGTGCTTCACCTTGCGGACATCGCTCACGGTGTCTGCCAGGTCGATCAGAGCGGCCGGAGCGTCACGCCCGGTGCAAAAGACGTTAACCCCCTCTGGGCGGCCGGCAATGCACGCCCTCACCTCGTCGCCTGGGATCCAGCCCCAGTTGACAGGGTATGTAACCTCGTCGAGGACCACGAGGCGGTACCGCCCGGTCGCGATCTTTTCTTTCGCGAGATCCCAAGCCGAGCGCGCCATATCGGCTGAATGCTCTAGGTCTTCGGAGTCCCACGTAAACCCGTCGCCCATGGTATGCCAGTCGACTCCGAGGCCTGAGAGGATCTTGGCTTCACCAGATTGCCATTTACCCGACTTTATGAACTGGACGACGCAGACCGCCCACCCGCGCGCGACCGCTCGTAGGACCGTGCCCATGGCGGCCGTCGTTTTACCCTTACCATCCCCGGTTGCGACGAGCACTAGCGACGAGGACCGGTTGGTGGCTCGGGGCGGTTCGACCACGGGCGGCTCGGTCGCCGGCTTGGCTTTCGCGGCCGGCTCTGCAGCGGTCGCCGGCTTGGCTTTCGCGGCCGGTTCTGCAGCGGTCGCCGGCTTGGCTTTCGCGGCCGGTTCTGCAGCGGTCGCCGGCGAGTCGCCGGCGCTTGTCGGTTCAGTCATCGCGTTACCCCTAGGCTCGGCCTACTTCGGGCGGGAGAGAGGACGGGGCCGGCGGGACCGTGATAAACGTCCACGTTTGCCCCGAAATAGCGCCTGATAGTGGACTTGGTGAGGACTTCTGCCGGTTTCCCCTCGAGCACGGCGGAGCCCTGCGAAAGGACTACGAGATTTTCGGCGAACTGGGCGGCCACCGTGAGGTCATGGAGTGAACAGAGCACCGAAAGCCCGCTCTCTTGGCGCAATTGGTCCGTGAGCTCGAGCACGAGCTGAGCGTGGCCGAGGTCCAGGGACGTGGTTGGTTCGTCCATCACGAGCACCGGAGCTTCTTGCACGAGGGCTCTAGCGAGTACGGCCCGTTGCTGTTCCCCGCCGGAGAGCTCTCCGAGCACCTTGCGGGCGAAGCTCGCGAGCTCGAGGCGTTCCAGAACTTGTCCTGCGACCGACAGGTCCTCGGCTGTTTCGGCGCCTAGGTAACTGTGGTGGGCAGAACGGCCGAGCAAGACGTAGTCGGTGACGTTCATCGAGGCGGGAAGGACGGGGCGTTGGGGCACGTAGGCGACCGCGCGGGCTCGTGCCCGGCGCTCCGTCGCACGGTATTCGCGCCCACCCAGGCGGATGTGCCCCTCGTGGCGGAGGAGGCCCACAATGGCACGGATGAGAGTGGATTTGCCGGCACCGTTGGGGCCGACCACGCCTAACCACGCGCCACGACCGACCCGCGCTGACACGTGAGAGACGACGTCCCTTCCCCCGAGGCTCACACTTACGTCTTCGAGCTCGAGCACAGCGCTAACCCATCCTGCGTGATTGGCGGAGCACCACGAGGAAGAACGGCGCTCCAAGGAAAGCGGTCACCACTCCGAGGGGGATCTGCTCCGGCGACAAGACGGCACTTGCGCCCACGTTGGCCAGTACGAGGAACCCGGCCCCGAACAGGAGTGAAAGCGGGATGATCCGCCTGTAGCTCGGGCCTGCGAGAAGGCGGATCGTGTGTGGGACGATTATCCCGACGAAGCCGATCAACCCGCTTACCGAAACCGCCGCCGCTGTCCCAAGGGTTGCAGCCGCTACAACTACCAGGCGTGCACGATCGGCGCGGATGCCAAAACTGCTCGCTTCCTCATCGCCTACTGCAAGTGCGTCGAGCAGTCGCCGGCAGGCGAGGAGCACGGCTGCGGCGGCTCCCACGTATGGCGTGATCATGGCGACGGGGCCCCAGCCCGGGCTCGACAGGTCGCCCAAGATCCAGTTGTAGACGACGGTCAAGTCGCCAGGACTTTGTCGCTGAGCAATAAAGGTCTGTACGGCAGTAAAAAAGGCGGCTACCGCGACGCCTCCGAGGATCAAGGAGGCAGGGGAACGAGGCCGGGTCCGGGACCGGCCGAGAG
Organism: Actinomycetes bacterium; assembly: GCA_021798075.1. The sequence continues at coordinate 925 of JAJZYO010000313.1, read as the reverse complement.
CGAATGTTGCTCCCACGGCTACGACGGCCCCCAAAAAGGCGGCGACCGGAAGAGGGAAAAGCGACGTAGACCAAACGGCCGGCCCGTACACGATCGCCACCGTCGCTCCCAACCCGGCCCCGGAGGCGACGCCGAGAAGGTAAGGGTCAGCGAGAGGGTTGGAAAAGACGCCTTGGTAGGAAGCACCGGCTACTGCCAGCATCGCGCCGACAAGGCATCCGAGGACCGCACTCGGGAGGCGGAGCTGCCAAATTACTGCGCTGCCGACCGGGCCGAGGCTCGAATGGACGTGGAGCAGCGGGATCCTGGCTGCCAATGACGCGAGCACCTGTGCCGGGGGAAGGTGGTACGAACCGAGAAGGACGCTCACGAGGACAGAACCAAGGAGGAAGACGGCGCCGGTGCCGAGGTGCCATGCTCGAAGGCGCGTCGGCCGAAGGGGTGCGGCCGGGGGAGCGGGCCTGAGCTCGGGCCCGGTGCCAATTGGCTCGCGCGGGTCGCCAGCGGGCTCGAGCGCCTGCCTGGCGGTTATCGTCACGGCCGGAGCACGCGGGCGATGAAGCCTACGAACTCCTCTATGGTGTGGGGGCCCCACTGGGAGGCCACCGAATCGTTGACGCCGAAGACGTCGTGGTCCTTGACGGCCCGAAGCAGTGAGAATGCAGGTCGGTGGTCAAAGGCCGATGGCGTTTCGTGGCAGCAGACCGTGTCTGCCAGGAAGACATAGCGAGGGTCTTCTTTTAGGACGAACTCGGCGGAAACCTGCGGGTAAGCGGTCCCGCGGCCCGCGGCGTCTGCGATGTCGCGCATGCCGAAGAGCCCCAGTTCAGCTCCGATGAAAGTCTTGGACGTCGCTGTGTAGTAGTCGGGGGAAATCTCGATGTAATAGGTCTTTCCTCTTCCACGGCCGCCGGCGTTCCGGGCG
>JAJZYO010000312.1 GCA_021798075.1 Actinomycetes bacterium | reverse complement strand
CAGCGTCGGGTAGCTCTGGCCGCCGCAGGTCCAGCCACCGTCGCAGTCGACGCAAGCCACACCGACCGTGTGCCCATCAGCATCGCGCAATACGTAACTCACTCGTGCTCGCACCGTTCCCCTCCTTCGAGTTGACCTTTTCTCCGCCAGCCTGGTTGACGAAGTGCACGCGTGGCCGCTTCGAGGTGGAGGCGACGTGGAGAAACTATCAAGGCTCCAACTGTCAATGGCGGCCTGATCGCGAGAGGTAAGCCCTTGGTCGTGCAGGCGGGCGGCGTGGCCCTCTAATCGGGGCGTCACCCGCTACGCTCATGACGTCGTGACCGCGAAAAGCCGCTTCCGCGTGGTGGGGCGGAGGCTCGCGGTGGTAGCGCTCCTGGTGGCCGTTTTTACGGGTGTTGCATGGGACGAGCGGGGGGGCGGGAGCAATGGCCTCTGGTTCGACCTCGCGGTCGGCGTCGGTTCCACCGCCGTCATATGCGCATCTTGGTGGTTGGCCAAACGTTTCGTCATAGCCAGCAAGAGGGCCGTTCGCCAGGGTTACCAGGCGGCACTCGCGCTTGAAAAGGACCATGCCCACCGGCTCGGTCGCTGGCTCGGCGAAGCTCAAAGGCGAGCGAGCCGCCCGGAGTACCGCGAGGCGGTGGTCCGTGACGCCGCCCGCCGCGCTGGACGCTTCGTCGGCTCGACCAGGAGGGCCTTCCGGGACGGTTCTGGCCGAGGAAGCGCTCCCAAGGCTCCCTGACCAGCTGCGGTCGCAGCGCCGGGACCTGCTGTCCCGGTGGCGGGCGCGGCCTTACGCTCCCGAGCCGCCCGCTAGGTTGGGGACAACCAGTTGAACGGACAGTGAACCAAACGTGAACCCACCCTCACCGTTACTTGCGAGGAGCCTACTTGCGAGGAGCCTGAACGTCGCCGGGCGCGGCACTGGTCAGGCTAAGTGGTGCAGCCCGGGCAGAGGCCCATCAGGGAGGAGGTAGCAGGATGGTTGGGCTCTTAGCGCCCATCTCGGCCTCACTGTCCTTCATGTTCCTAGGGGTCACCAAGGTCCTATCGCCCAAGGGCCTCAACACGAGCGTCTACCTCGACATCAATAACTTCTCGCGTCATACGCCTTGGGCGCACGGCTTCATGCAGACCTACGCAGTCTGGCTGGGCCTTACAGTTCTAACGGTATTGTTCGTGGTTGGCTACGTTGCCCTCTGGTGGCACGGTGCGTCCCGCCAGGCGGCGCTCCTCGCCTTGTGCGGAGCCGCTACCGTGGTGGCCCTCGGTATCAACCAGGTCATTGGACGTGCGGCCGCGGAACTTCGTCCCTATGTAACCCACCCTCACGCCTTGGTCCTGATCGCGAGGGCCAATGACTACGCGTTCCCTTCGGACCACGCCGTCGTTGCCGGCGGCCTCGCCACGTCGCTCCTCCTCATCGCCCGTGCGACCGGCCGGTACCTGCGTTACTCGGGGTCATCGTTGCACACGGAGAAGGAGACGTCCCTGCGCGCAGACACGGAGACGTCCCTGCGCACGGGGACGCTCTTGCGAACGGAGACAGAGACGCCCCTGCGCACGGGTGGGACGGTGGCCGTCCTTGTCGTTATTGGAGCCTGCAGCGTCGTTGTAGGCCTTTTCCTTTGTTTCGCCCGTATCTACGTTGGCGTGCACTATCCGGGCGACGTGGTGGCGGGCCTGCTCCTAGGTGCCGCGGTCGTCATCGTCTTCTCGCTCCTCCGGCCGTTCATCTATTGGCTCGCCGACCTTGCCGTTTCAACACCGCTCGGCTTTGTCTTTTGCCGGCCCGGAGCCCGCGCGCTGCCCTGAACTACCTGATGGGCGTCTATTTCACTGAACGACGTCTCGCCCGGATAGCGAGGCGGGACAGCTCGGTTGCCTGAGCCGTCCTGTGGCCTGCGAGCAGAGCTGCCGCCCCCGCGAGCACGACTGCCCCCGCGACCTCGACGCCGAGTGACTCGCTCGTGTAAGGAGCGGACATCCGCTCGTGGTAGCCGAAGAGGCCGAACCAGACACTGAAAAGTAGGGCACAAGCCGTCAAGGCGAGCAAAGCCGCTGCGGCGAGGGCGAAGACGGCCTTGCGAGAGACGACCAGGACGCCGGCGAGGACAGTCCCAGCGGCCCCCTGGGCGATGAACAGGGGGCCGATCGTGGGGACGGTGTGAAAGTAGTAGCTGTAGAGGTACAAGTGGAGGACCGCGGACCAGACGAGCAGCGCACTACCCGTCAGTACCAGGGCCGAGGAGAGCTTGGGCCGGGCCGGGCGGCGGCGCCAACCCGTCAGCGGGCGATCCCCTGAAGGCACAACTATCACATACGTCCGATACGACGAGGTGGATCTCGCCGGACGGGTTCATTTACATACGTAGGCGGCGTTGGGTCGCGGTCCCCTCATGCCGTCATGTCATGGCTCGACCGCAAAGGCTGTTACCGCGCCCGCCAAAGCGGTGCCCGCGGCCGAACCGTACCAGCGGGCGTCGCCGTAGTTGAAAATGTTGCCTTTGTCGGTGACGACCCAGTACCCCTGCCCGCTCGGGGCTTGGGAAAAGGCGACGACCGGCGGGACTTGCCGTTGGGCCGGCGAACCATACCAGCGGGCATCGCCATAGTTGAACACGTTGCCTTTGTCGGTCACAACAAAATAGCCACGGCCGTCCCGAGCCGGGGCGAAGGCAACGACCCGTGGGATCGGGCGGTTGGCCGGCGACCCATAAAAGCGAGCGTCGCCGAAGCCATAAATGTTTCCGTAAACGCTGACGAGCCAGTAGCCTCCGCCATCGGGCGTGACTGCGAAAGCGGCAATGGGCGGTGTGTGCCGGCCGGCAGTCGAACCGTACCAGCGCGCGTCTCCGAAAGTAATGACGTTGCCTGCTCGCGTCACGAGGTAGTAACCTCCACCCGAAGGCGTGACCGCGATCGCTACCGTTGGCGTCGAGAGGTGCCTGCTCGCGACGGAGCCGTACCAGCGAGCGTCGCCGTATGGGAAAACCCCGCCCGATGAACTTGCAAGGTAGTAGCCCAAGTGGTCAGGAGTCGTCGCCAGAGAGACCACGCCGCTCGGGTGTTGCTCGCCTTGTGGCGCGACCGCGCTGGCGTAGCCCTGCCCGATAACCTCGCCCGCCGAAGTCGCGTACCAATAGCCAGCGCCGTAACTCAGTTCTGGCGTGGGCGGACGGCCGACGGTTAGCCGAAGTACCTGGTTTGCTGAGCTCGATGCGCCATTGGAGGCAATCAAGGTGACGGAGTAGGCGGCCGACAAGCCGGCCGGGGGCGCACCCGAAATCGTTGCGGTGCCGTTGCGGTTGTCGTGGAAGGCCATGCCGGCGGGGAGCGTTCCCGACTCGGTGATAGTGGGCGCTGGTGAACCGGTCGCCGTGATTGTGATGACTGCGTTTTCCCCAGGGAGCACGAGGATCCGCGAAGGGCTCGTAAACTTCGGCTGGCGGACCACGACGGGCGCGGAGTTGACGGTTATCACTAACTGCTGCGTCGCGGGGCTACCCGCTCCGTTTGAAGCCGTGACGGTAATGACGTAGCTGCCAACTGAGCTGGAAGCGGGTGTGCCCGAGATGGTAGCGGTCCCGTTCCCATCGTAGGTGAAGCTCATGCCCGTTGGCAGGGCGCCAGTTTCGGTGACGGTTGGCGTTGGCGACCCCGTCGTTGTAATCGTGAAGGTGCCGTACTGGTTGGCAGTAACCGAAAGGCTCGAAGGGCTGGTAATGGTGGGCGCTCCGGGGAAAGCGCTGGCGACTACCAGGAAAAGCTGTTGGACGGCCGGGGACCCGACGCCATTGGATGCTGTGAGGGTCACCGGGTAGCTGCCCGACGTGCCTACCGGAGGG
>JAJZYO010000311.1 GCA_021798075.1 Actinomycetes bacterium | reverse complement strand
CCGCGGCAACGCTCCAAAAGCTCGCCCCAAAGGTCGAGGACTTCGCCCCCAAGACCGATATTTCCGCAGGACCTTTTTACATCGCCCGCTTGAACGCCGGTGAGGCCCTGCTCCTGAAAAACCCGGATTTCTACGCCGCCTCGAAGATCGCCCCCAAGGAGGTAGTGCTCCGCAACTACACCGGCAACGAGGAGATCTGGAGCTACATGGAGGCCGGCCAGCTCGACGTGTCACCCTACACAGCCATGCCCACCAACGTCCTCCACGAGGTGGTGAGGGCGGGCAACATTGAAGTGATCGCCCCCTCCTTCGTAGCGGTGGCGCTCGCCTTCGACGAGGCCAGGTACCCATACGGGATGCAGCCGGTCCGCCAGGCGCTCGCCTACCTGCTCAACCGCAACGAGATCACCAAGGTCGGGGAGCCGGTGAGCGGCAAGCCGGCCAAGTACCAGACCGGCCTCATCGACTCGGTCTCCGCCCAGTGGCTGCCCGGCCCCGAGCTGGCCAAGCTCGACCCCTACAACTACGACCCGGCCAAAGCGACTTCGCTATTGAAGGGAGCGGGCTTCACCGAGCGTTCGGGTAACTGGTACCTGCCCAACGGCAAGGCCTGGAAGATCACCCTCGAGACCCCGAGCGGCTTCTCCGACTGGGACGCAGCCGCCAGCTACATGTCCCACGAGCTCACCGCCTTCGGCATCCCCACCTCGGTGGGCACGGCTCCGGACTACGCCACCTACCTATCCAAGATCGCCAATGGCGACTACGCGACCGCGTTCTGGCTCAACGCCCTCGGCCCCGCGGTCTACAACGCCTACGCGCGTGTCTGGGGCAAGAACGTGACTTCGGCGGGCAACCAGTTGACCACCAAAGGGAGCTTCCTCCACACCCCGGCCAGCTTCAAGACCAGCAGCTACGGCCCGGTCGCCCTCAACAACCTCACCAACGGGCTGGAGGACATGACGACCGCGCAGGCCAAGCCGGTGGTGGCGAAACTGGCTGCCGCCTACAACCAGGAACTGCCCATGATCACGATCTGGGACTACATACTGGTCCAGTTCGTCACCAACAAGCACTTCACCGACTGGCCGCACAGCTCGGGGCTCCTCAACAACCCGCCCGGCCTTTGGATGTGGAACGGGTACGTCCACGCCAAATGACAGCTGAAGGTGCGCCCGGCCGCTGGCGCCGGCTGGGCCACCGCCTCGGCGTCCGTCTCCTAACGGGGGTGGTGATGGTGCTTGCCGTCGCCACCCTCACTTTCTTCTTGGTGCACGCCATGCCGGGCAACCCGATCCAGACGGAGTACCAGACGCTGATCGCGAGGGGGGTCACCCCGTCGGTGGCGGCTCAGCAGGTCGCCGGCATGTACGGGTTCGTCTCCAACCGACCTCTCCTCGACCAGTACGGCCAGTACATGTGGCACCTCATCCAGTTCAACCTGGGCAAGTCGATCTCGGCTTCGGGCGAGCCCGTTGTCCACCTGGTGCTCTCGGCTGCCCCTTGGACCGTGATCCCGGTCCTCTCCGGCCTTGTCGTCTCCTTCCTGCTCGGCGTCTCCCTCGGGGTGGTGGCCGCCGTGCGCCGCACCAACCGCCTCGGCAAGGTCCTTTCGGTCTCGGGCTCGCTCTTTCACGGCGTGCCGCAGTTTGTCTGGGCCGTCATGCTCGCCTACATCTTCACCACGCTGCTGCCGATCTTCCCCTTCGGTTCGCCCTACAACATCTTGGACACCCCCGGCTTGAACGGCCCCTTCATCCTCTCGCTCGTCTACAGCGCCGTCCTTCCCGTGCTCGCGTACGCGCTTTCCTCCTACGGCGGCTGGCTGCTCACGATGCGCTCCTCGGTCGTTTCGGTGCTGGGCGACGACTTCGTCTTGGCAGCCGAGTTACGAGGGCTGCGCCCCCTCACCCAGCTCCGCTACGTGGCGCGCAACGCCTTCCTTCCGCTGTTTACGATCTTGCTCTTGTCGGTCGGGTTCATGTTCGGCGGGGCGATCTTCATCGAGGAAGTCTTCGACTACCCGGGGCTCGGCTACCAGCTCGTAAATGCCGTAAACGCCCGTGACTACCCGCTCATGAGCGGGGACTTCCTCTTTATCACGGTGGCCGTGATCGCGCTCAATATTTTGGCCGACTTCCTGTACACGTTCATCGACCCGAGGGTGAGGAGGGCGGCCTGATGGCCGTCACGGTGATCGGTCCGGGCTTGGGCACCGAGGGCGGTCCCCGACGGGCCAGGCCGGCCGGGAGATGGCAAGCCGCACGCCAGGCGCTCCTGCGCGAGGCGCGCCGGGTGGTGGGCGCGGTCATCGTGGTGGCCTTCGTCGTCATGGCCATCGTCGGGCCGTTCCTCTACCCCCGCCACCTCGGCGCCAACGCCAACGCGGTCTATGCCCCCCCGAGCCTCGCTCACCCGCTCGGGACCGATTTCGAGGGGACCGACGTCCTCGCCCTGCTAGTGGTCGGCGCCCGCTACGTCCTCGTGTCGGCAGCCGTCGCCGGCGCCATCGCCGTCGGGCTGGGAGCGCTCATAGGCCTTGTAGCCGGCTATCTCGCCGGCGCCGTGGACTGGTCGCTTTCGCGCATCACCGACTTTGCGCTCACTATCCCCCAATACCCGCTCCTCGTCGTGCTCGCGGCCGTTGCCCGCTTCACGTCGCCTCTACTGATCGGGGTGCTCCTCGGTGTGACGAGCTGGGCCGGGCTCGCCCGGGCGGTGCGGAGCCAGGCCTTCTCCCTCCGCGAGCGGCCCTACATCGAGGCAAGCCGCAGCCTCGGGCTTTCCACGTCGCACGTGATCGTAAAAGAGATGCTGCCGAACATCGCACCGTACGTAGCCATGAACCTGCTCGTCTCGATGATCGGTGCTATTTACCTGGAAACCGGCCTGTTTTTCTTGGGCGTGCTCCCGACCAACGTGAGCAATTGGGGTGTGATGCTCAACTTGGCCGTCTTCTCCGCCGGCGCCATCGGCAGCGCCCAGGCGGTCAGCTACCTCCTCACGCCCCTCATCGCCATCTTGCTCTTGACGCTCGGGATTGTTTTCGTGCTCGACGCGGTCGACGAGTTCTTCAACCCTAGGTTGCGCGGGTGAGGACGCGGGTGAGGACGAGCAGCGCGGATCTGCCGTCGCCGAGCCCTGCCACCGCGCCTCCGGTGACGGTCCCCGGAGAGGCCGGCGGGGCCGAGATCCGCGGGCTCGTGGTGGTCTTTGGGACACCCGATGGGGAAATGGCGGCCGTAAACGGGGTGGATCTCGACCTTCCCCTCGGGACGATAACGGGCCTCGTCGGAGAGTCCGGTTCGGGCAAGTCCACATTGGCCCTGGCGATGATGAACGCCGTGCCCAAACCAGGCCGTATCGCAGCGGGATCGATCAGGCTCCCGAGCGTGAAGGACATGACCCAGCTTCGAGGCAAGGCACTGCGCCTGGCTCGCGGTAGCGCGCTCGGCTATGTGTTCCAGGCCTCGCAAAACTCGCTCAACCCTCTGAAGCGGATCGGGGCCCAACTGCTCGACCTCGGCCGCGCCCACGGCATGGAAGACAAGGGCGTCCTGCTCGCCCGTGCCCGCGAACTGTGCGAGAGGATGGGCCTCGACCCGGTCCGGACGCTCTCTGCCTACCAGCACGAACTGTCGGGAGGTATGCGCCAGCGCGTAGGGATAGTCTTTGCGCTCATACTCAACCCGAGGGTCCTCGTACTGGACGAGCCCACCACGGCCCTCGACATGATAAGCCAAAGGACGGTGCTCGACATCGTCCGCGATGTCCACCGGGACCGCCACCTCGCCACCCTCATAATCACCCACGACATCGCGATCGTGGCCGACCTGGCAGACTACCTGGCGGT
>JAJZYO010000310.1 GCA_021798075.1 Actinomycetes bacterium | reverse complement strand
GAAGATGAGATGGCTCAGGTGCTCGAGCCAGGCGCGTTGTGCACTTTCGGAGTCGACGGCCCGCTTGGGGGACAGCCCGATGTCCGCCTCGGCGTGGGCCGACGGGGCCCATTGGCCGCCGCCGGGCGTCCCAGAGGGCTTGCGCGGTTGGCTAGCGCTCACACTTGTCCCTATGCCGGCTCGCCCGGTTCTTCCCATGAACCCGTCTCCAGGCGCCGGCGGACGGCCTCTGCCCCGTTCTGTTCGACCAGGTAACCGATCTGGGAATGGAGGCCGTCGTTGTTGATGATTGAAGCCGACTGCTCGGCTTCGTCGATGTCGTCGAGCTCGTCTGCTTTGGCGTCGTGGACGTCTTCGTCCAGGTCCTCTGCCTGGATCCTGTTCCTCTTCGCCAGGTCGATGAGGTCTGCGATTGTCTTGTCTTGGCTGCCGTTGCCGATGACCACGACGTCGCGCAAAAAACCGCCGCTGGCCCCCGGCCCCGGTTCTTCCCATGAACCCGTCTCCAGGCGCCGGCGGACGGCCTCCGCCCCGTTCTGCTCGACCAGGTAGCCGAGCTGGGCCTCGATGCCCCAGTGGTTGATCGACGCCGCCGACTGCTCGGCCTCGATGGCGTCGTCGAGCTCGTTGACTTTGCTGTCATAGACGTCGTCGTCTAGGTCTCTTGCCCGGATCTTGTTCTTCTTCGCCAGGGCGGCGAGGTCTGCCACCGTCTTGTCCTGGCTGCCGTCGTCGACGACCACGACGTCGCGCGAGAAGCCGCCGTCGATCCGCACCGGGGCGACCCATGCCGTGCCCGACAAGCCGTGGCCGGTGCCCACGATGTCTGCCTTGGCCCTCGCCATGACCCGGCCCTCGCGGTAGCCCTTTTTCTCCATGGCCCTCACACGGCCCTCGATCGACTCGGCCCTGGAGCGGCCGACCCACTTGGCCACATCGCCGTGGGGGTCGTCGCCGTCGAGGACCGCCCAGGTCTCCCCGTACCGGGTGTTGACGAGCTTGGCCGGCACCAGCTTCCCTTCCAGGTCGAACAGGGCCGGGAAGTCGCGGCGGCCCCCGTTCTCAGCGATTTCCGCCGCGAGGCGGTGCTTCTGCGCCGAGAGGCCCATGGCCCACTGGGACAGGAAGCCGTCCGTGTCGCAGCGCTCGAAGCTGTCGTACGCCTCCTTGTCAGCTGCGGCGGCCAAGCGCCGGTGCTGTTCCGGGGACAGGTCGATGTCGGCCTCGTCGTGGGTTGCCGGGGCCCACTGGCCCCCAGATGGGGTGCCGGCCGGCTTCCTGGGCTGGTTGGTGCTCATACCCATGACTGGGACGGCTCGCTCGGCTTATGTCGCAGCGCCGGCGCCAGCCGGCGGCTGAACCTGTTTGCCGTTGACCCAGTACTCCACGTTGCCGTCAGCCCGTTCGACAGCCGGGCCGTCGGTGCGGTGGAGCTCATCGTTGACGTAGTACATCCTTGTGCCGTCAGCCCACTCGACAGCAGGGCCGTCTTCCCGGTGGCACGAGCCGTTGACGTAGTACTCCTTGCCGCCGTCGGCATACTCGATGGCCGGGCCGTCGGTGCGATGGAGCTTGCCGCGCTGGTGCCATTCACGAGTGCCGTCGGCTGCTTCGACAGCCGGGCCGTCAGTGCGGTGGCGCAGGCCGTTCACCCAGTACTCCTTTGTGCCGTCGGCATGCTCGACGGCAGGGCCGTCTGCCCGGTGCAATTGGCCATAGGCCCAGTACGATTTGTGGCCGTCAGCCCGCTCGACAGCAGGCCCCCCCTCGCGATGGAGCCTCCCGTCCGGCAGGCGCCACGTCAAGGCGCCATTGGGGCGACGTCCCATTCTTGGCACCGGTGTTATGTCGATGTCGGCCTCGTCATGGGCCGTCGGGGCCCACTGGCCTCCCGAGGGGGTGCCGGCCGGCTTGCGTGGCTGGTTGGTGCTCATACCCATGGTTGGGACGGCTCGTTCGGCTTATGTCGCACAGTCGCGATCCGGTCCAGGTCGGGAGGTGGGCTCATGCCGCCGGGCCCTACGTTCTTTCCCGGGTCGTCGGCGGGGTGAAGCCACGTCCCATCTCGGCCGCAGTCCTCCAACCGTGCCCGGCGTCCCGCCAATGCTGTGCTTCGGTTGCGCGGAAGCCGGCATAGGCCCATCCCTGCGCTTCCTCGGCAGTGAACCCTGCGCTGTCCCATTCCTTGGCGCTCCCTTCGCCGCCCGGCGTGAAGCCGGCGACGGCCCAGTCGTGAGCATCGTCGGGCGAAAAGCCGGCGTCGTGCCAAGCAACGGCGGTTGGCACACGGAACCCGTGGTTGGCCCACAGCCGGGCCTCGGTCGGGCTTATATTCGGCCCTCTCCAGTGGCGCCACGTCCTGGTTTCATGGTCGGAGAAGCCATTTTGGCGCCAGCGCTTGGCTTCGCTCGCTGGGATGCCGAGCGGGTCGTTCGCTTGCGACAGCTCGACGTCCACTTCGTCGTGGGCTGCCGGGGGCCACTGGCCGCCTACTGGTGTCCCGGACGGTTTTCTGGGTTGGTCGGCCATGTCGTTATTTCCTATGCCGCCAGGAGAGGGGCCGTGCCCGCGGCCTGGCCGCCGGGAGCGGGAAAAGTTGGTCGAGAAGGCCCGGCTCGTCCGCCTGGCGTGCAACTGGGCGCCGTGGCGGGAAGAGCTGGTCGAGCAGCCCCTCTCCGTTCAGCTGGGCAGTCAGCGCCGCGGCCATAATCGGTACTGGGACGGCGGGCCCTGCTTATGTCGCAGAGCTGGCTGTTCCTTTGGTGGGGGTCATCAGCGCCACTTCGGCCCGGGCGCCAAGCCGGTTCAAGTGCCTTTCGATGGCCTGCTTGAAGTCGGCCGGCGGTCTCATCGAGCCCTCGTCCAACCGCTTGAGGAAGCCCCTGGTCGCACGCTCAGAAAGCAGCTCACCGCCGTAGTTGAGGAAGTCAGCGAGGTGCGGGCGCTCGGCGCGGATTGGCCACGTTGAAGTGCCGTCGGCGCGGACTGTTTTCCCCTTGCAGCCCCATGCGGCGACGGGCCAGGGCTCTCCGTCGACGAGAGGCGTGCCGGCGCTTGGGTCGTACCTGCCTGGTGAAACGAGCCGTTGGCCAATCCAGGCCGCGACAGGGACACTGACTGCGTTGCCGACCTGCTTCCAGCGGGCGCCAGGCTTCGCACCGGCGGCATCCATTGCCGGCAAGGTCCAGTCCTCCGCGAAGCCCTGGAGGCGCTCACCGTCGCGGATGTCAGGCTTGACGATGTTGCCGTCCGGCAACCAGATGGCCGGCGGTGAAGCCAACCCGATCGTCGAACCGTTCTTCAAGGTCGGGACTGCGTCGACCGCCCAACCGAGACCGCCTCGCCCCTCGGTCCAGTAGAACCCGACAGCGAGGCCCTCGTGCTCCGGTGTCCCGGGCTCACCTGCGTCTACGCCGAAGAAGACTGGGCGCGGGTCGTGCTTGCGCGATGCGAGGATATAAATGCGCTGGCGGCGCTGCGGCAGGCCGAAGGCACGGCTGTCCATGACCCGGTACGCCCACATGAAGCCGTTCTCGTCGAGCCATTGCGTGATGGCACGGAGCGCCTTGCCCTTGTCGATGCGCAACAGGTTCGGCACGTTCTCCAACAGCAACCACTCCGGAGCGGTCTTCTCCTGCTCCACCAGGTTGAGCACCTTCCAGATGAGGCCGGACCGGGTGCGCTCGTCGGCACCATCGTCGTGAGAGCCGACGCCTCTCATCAGCCCCGCCTGGCTGATGTCCTGGCATGGGAAGCCGGCAGCCAGGAGACCGTAGCCCTTCGGGAGCTTGGACGGGGCCAGGTCGTCCACGTCCGTTTCGAGCCGGGCCCCAGGGAAGTGCGCCCGCAGCACGGCCTGCGCAAATGGGTCGATCTCGCACAGCACTTC
>JAJZYO010000309.1 GCA_021798075.1 Actinomycetes bacterium | reverse complement strand
TAGTAGGGGAAAGAGGGCTGACCCTCTCGGGGGGCCAGCGCCAGCGGGTGGCACTGGCGCGCGCCTTGCTCCGCGCTCCATCGGTCCTCGTCCTCGACGACGCGACGAGCGCCGTCGACTCCAAGGTCGAGGAGGCCATTCACGAGGCGCTCGAGCGGGTCATGGTGGGGAAGACCGTGTTGTTGACCGCGCACCGGCGCTCGACCCTGCACCTGGCCGACCGCGTCGTCTTGGTGGAGGGCGGGCGGGTGACCGACCAGGGGGCACACGAAGAACTGATGGCACGCAACGCCACCTACCGTTCCCTCCTTTCGGGGATGGAGGCGCCGCCGGCGGCGCAAATGGGAGACCGCATAGAAGCGCTGGCCTCGTTGGCTTCGAGCCATGGCGCCGGGCCTGATGGTGCTGGCCCTGATGGCGCCGGCCCTGATGATGGCACGGGCATCACACCCTCGGCGTGGGGGCGCCGGGCGCAGCCCGCTTCGGGGGGCACCCGCAGCGCCGGGCCGGTGAGCCTCGGTTTCGGCCTCGGGGGCGGAGGAGGGGGTTGGCGGATGAACCTCGCCCCCACCCCGGAACTGCTGGCCAAGGTGGACAGGTTGCCGCCCGTCCGAGACCACCCCCAGTTGGACCTCGCCAGAGAATCCCGCCAAGACCGCCATTTCGGCTTGCGCCGCCTTCTTTTCGAGTTCCGTGCGCCGCTCGCAGTAGGGCTCGCCCTCGTCGTCATCGATGCCCTCGCCTCGCTGGTCGGCCCGGTGCTCGTAAAGACCGGCCTCGACAGCGGAGTGGAAAAAGGACGTGAGGTGTTACTGTTTGCGGTTGCCGCCGTCTACCTCGCGGTCACCCTGGCGGACCTGGTCGACCAGGTGGGCGAGACCTTGGTTACCGGGCGAGTCGCCCAGCGCGTGATGCTCTCGCTCAGGGTGAGGATCTGGGCGCAGCTGCAGCGACTTTCGCTCGACTATTACGAGTCTGAGATGGTGGGGCGGATCATGACGAGGATGACGACAGACGTGGACCAGTTCGAAAGCCTGGTCCAAAACGGGGTGCTGTCGGCGCTCGTCTCTGTCGTCACGTTCTTCGGGGTCGCCATCGCACTCGTAGTCATAAACACCGAGCTCGGCCTCGCCACCTTGAGCGTGGCGCTGCCTCTCGCTGTCGCCACCTATTTCTTCCGGAAAAAGGCTGCCTTCCTCTACAACCAGGCGCGCGAGCGCATCGGGGTCGTCAACGCTGATTTCCAAGAGAGCCTGGCGGGCGTGCGCGAGTCGCAGGCCTTCACCCACGAGGAGCTCGCCAAGGCGCGTTTTCACCGCTTGGGGCACGGTTATTTGGAGTCGCGCGTCGCCGCGCAGAGGCTCGCTGCCACCTACTTCCCCTTTGTACAGTTCCTCTCCAATGTCGGGGACGCCATCGTGCTCGGGGTCGGGGCGGGGCTGGTCGCAGGCGGGCACCTGGGCCCCGGCGCCTTGATCGCCTACATCTTGTACCTCGACCTGTTGTTCTCGCCCATCCAGCAACTGAGCCAGGTCTTCGACTCGTGGCAGCAGACCCGGGTGTCGGTCGGGCGGGTGGCGCAGTTGATGCAGCTCGACACCGCGACGCCCGAGGCCGAACAAGCCGTGCCGGTGGGCCACCTGGCGGGGCACCTTTCGCTCGAGTCGGTCCACTTCCGGTACCCGGAGCGGGGCACCGGCGAAGGGCTGACCGCGACCCCCGAGCACGCCAGCCGCCCCGAGGGCCCGCAAATAGCGCCCGAACCCCGGCACGGGGCACCCGAGGCGATAAGGGGGGTGTCTCTCGGTGTCAGGCCCGGCGAAACGGTGGCGCTCGTTGGGGAAACGGGTGCCGGCAAGTCGACCGTCATGAAAATGCTCGCCCGCTTTTACGACCCCGACGATGGGGCAGTGCGCGCAGATGGCATGGACCTGCGTTCCTTGGAACTGACCGGTTACCGGCGCCGGCTCGGCTACGTGCCCCAGGAGCCCTTCCTTTTCTCCGGGACGATCCGTGACAACATCGCATACGGCCGTCCCGACGCGTCCGATGCCGAGGTCGAAGCGGCGGCGCGTTCGGTCGGAGCGCACGATTTCATCGCCTCGCTCCCCGGCGGCTACAACCACGAGCTCTCCGAAGGGGGGCGGACGCTCTCCGCTGGCCAGCGCCAGCTGCTCTGCCTGGCGCGGGCGGAACTGGTGGGCCCAGCCGTACTGTTGCTCGACGAGGCCACTTCCAACCTCGACCTCGTGACCGAAGCCCGCGTTGCGACCGCCATGCGGCGCGTGTCGGCGGGCCGCACGACCGTGCTCATCGCTCACCGTCTCCAGACCGCTCGCAGCGCGGACCGCATCGTGGTGCTCCACGGCGGGCAGGTGGCCGAGGTCGGTGCCCACGAAGAACTATTGGGGGCGGGCGGGCGCTACGCCTCGATGTGGGAAGCCTTCGAAACCGCCAGCGCGTCGCGGTCATGATGCGCGCTCACACTGATGTTCCCCCGTTGCCGTGACCAGGTACTGGGCCTGCCAGGCGGCGTGACGTTCTTGGAGGGCCGGCGAGAGGCGCTGCACCTGTCGGTAGGTGAGCGGGGGGAGGCGCCTACGCACGGAAAGCTCCTCCGGGCCGGACAGCTGGGCCAGGCCGAACTGCACGGTCCGGTTGACCGCTCGCAGGAACGGCGAGTGCCGGCTGCTCCGGTCGGAGATCCCGATCGACCGGGCCGTCTCGGCCAGGTCGAGGTCGAAGCCGAGAGGGCTGTAGTCGAAGCCGGCCGCCAGCCGGCGGAGCAACCAAACGGTAGACGGGCCCAATATCCCGAGCCAGAAGTCCTCTACGTACGAGGAGCGGGGGTCGAAGCCCAACCTGTCGATCACATCGTCTGGCCAGGGGCGGATGTGCAGCACCTCGGGCGCGAAGCAAAGCAGTGGGTACACGGTCCCTCCCAAGTGGCTTGTGAGCGGAGCTTGTCAGGGGGAAGTGTGGACAGCTGCAGCTGCTAGTGCTTCATTATATTTCATGTCGTCTCGAGGCGCAAGCCCGCTCCGGCTAATTGGGTGCCGGCGTGGGGCTGCGCCCGACGGCGCATGGGAGGCAGAACCGGGGCACGCTAGCGCCGGGGTGGGAGCTCCCGCCGGCCCCTCCCGCCCTCGTCAGGTGCCGCCGTCGGCGGAGAGCTGCCCCTGGTTGCGCAGCCCCGCAGGCAGGGCCAACTCGTCGGCCAACTCGTCGGCCAGCTCGTCGGCCCGACCGCCCGGCAGTCCGGCCAACAGGTCTTCGTGGTGGCCCTCGGGGAGCTCGCCCGAGAGTTGGTGCAGGAGCTCGGCGTGCTCGCTCGGGTGGAGGGGCTCGGCTTCGGGGGCGCCGGCGCGCTCCAAAGCCTTGAAGATCGAAGCCGCGATGCCGGGCCCGTCGAGGCCGAGCTGGCCGAGGATGCGGTCGGCCTTGCCATGGGGGATGTAGGCGGTCGGGATGCCGAGGTTGAGCACGGGCGGGCTCTGGCGGCCGGGGTGGAGGTCGGCGATGGCGTCGGCGATGAAGTTGCCGGCACCGCCGTTCCTGATCCCGTCTTCCACGGTCACAACGAAGGAGTGGTTGCCGGCGTCGGCCACCATGCCCGGGTCGAGCGGCCTCACGACACGGACGTCCCAGACGGTTGCTTCGACTCCCTCGGCCGAGAGCAGGGCCGCCGCCTCCTCGGCAGCTTCGAGCAGCTTGCCGACGGCCAAGACGCAGACCGAGCCGTCGCCCCGGCGCACCCGCCGCGCCGACAGGCCCGCACCCACCTGTTCTGCCGGCACCCTCCTCGCCGCGGTCTTCGGGTAACGGACGACGGCTGGCCCAGAAAGTGAGAGGGCCGAAGCCAGCATCACCTTCAGCTCCTCGGCCGAAGAGGGCGC
>JAJZYO010000308.1 GCA_021798075.1 Actinomycetes bacterium | reverse complement strand
CCCGGTCCTGGGCTGCTGCCAGTTGCTGGCGGTACAGCCTCGCCGTCACCAGAGACACGCTGTTCAGGGTCATCGCCACCGCGCCGCGCGGCGGCCGATGCAGAGGAGCCGTCTGCGTCGACAGGACATAGACGGTGTCCGCCCCGAGATCGAGGGCCTCGGTCACCGGGCAATCTGCCGCCAGGCTGCCGTCAACGAGCCACCGGCCCTGGTGACGGACCGGCGGGAACAACCCCGGGATGGCGCTGGAGGCAGCCAAGGCGATGACCGCGTCCCCGCGGTCCAGGACCACTACCTCTCCGCTCAGCGCATCGGTGGCAACCGCGGCGAACGGCACGGCGGCGTCCTCGATTCGCTCGATCCCGAGCTGTTGGCGGATGACGTCGCGAAAGCGTTTGGTGGTCACCAAGTGATCGCGCAGACCGAGAAATCCGGCCAGTACGACACCGGGGTCGAAGCGGAACAGCGCACGGCGTGACAGGCCGGCCCAAGTTGCCTCGAGCGCTCGGGTGCCGCCGATCCCAGGACGCGTGGCGTAGAAGGCGGCGTTGAGCGCTCCGGCTGACGAGCCTACGAGCAGGTCCGGCTCGATGCCCGCTTCGAGAAGCGCCCGCATCGCCCCGGCCTGCATGGCCCCGAGATTGCCCCCTCCCGAGAGGGCGAAGGCCACTGTCACCTGCGACACCGTCCCGGCCCCTGAACGGCGCTCATGGCGACGGGCGTTCTTCGGCCGGGGTGGCGGCCGTGTCTGCCCGGGGGGCCTCTCGCGCACCGTTAGTTGCGCCGTTTCCAGCTATGGCCCCGTCCTCGGCCGCCGGCCCCATTGTGGGTTCGTCGTCCGCAACAGAGGCGACGATGACCCCGTGTGGCTGCGCCGCCCGCTCACCGCTACCGGACATGCCGTCATCGGCGGGACCGGCCGAAGTAGCGGCGCCAATCGCAGGCGCGAAGCGTGGCCCATGGTCGATGGTTGAGCCGGCCTCCTCGTTCACGAACTTCTTGCCGCGCAGCGCCGAGGCGACCGCGGCGATCAGGCTCATCGCCACGGCGAAGCTCAAGATGAGCACCAGGCCGTGCTTGAACGGGCCGCCGATCAGCTGGGGGAAGAACGATCGGCCGGTGATGAGCGCAGCCTGGTGGGCCGGCAGGTGGGAGAGGACCTTTGGGCCGAGGAGCTTCGCCAAGGGATTGTAGCCCAAGAAGGAGGCGAAGAGGTAGCCGAGCGGGGGGAGGTGGGAGAGCTGGGCGGCGGTGGCGGCCGGCACGCCGTGGGCGACGAGGCCTCGAGACATCGCGGCGGGGACCTTGGCGTTCAGCCCGAAGACCATGAGAGTGAAGAACAGCCCCATCGACAGCGGCATCCCGGCGTTGCCGAAGGTGACGCGCATGCCCGACGCAGCCCCGCGCTCGCGGGCGGGGACCGAGTTCATGATCGAGGCGGTGTTCGGCGAGGCGAACAGCCCCATGGCGATCCCGCTCACCACCATCACCACCGCGAAGGGCGCGTAGGCGAAGTTCGGCGGGAAGGCCATCATGGCTAGGTAAGCCCCGGCGGAGATCACCATGCCGGCCGTGGCGAACGGCCGGGACCCGTAGCGGTCCGAGAGCCTGCCCGACAACGGTCCGGCGAGGACGAAGCCGCCCATCCACGGCAGCATGTAGATCCCCGACCACAGCGGCGTGTTGACGAAGTCGTAGCCGTGCTGGGGCAGCCAGATCCCCTGGAACCAGATGATCAGCATGAACTGCATGCCACCCCGGCCCACCGCGCCGAGGAACTGGGCGACGTTGCCGGCACTGAACGCCCGGATGCGGAACAGCGAGAGGCGGAACATCGGCTCGGCGACCTTCAGCTCGATGAAGACGAACGCGACGAGCAACGCCAAGCCGCCGAAGATCATCTCGAGCACGAAGGGGTCGGCCCAGCCGGTGAGCGAATGGCCGTAGGGCTTGATGCCATAGGTGACCCCCACGAGGACCATGGCGAGCCCAGCTGCGAAGGTGGCGTTTCCGAGCCAGTCGATCTTCCCCCGGGCGTGGATGCCGATCTCCTTCAGCTTGAGGTAGGCCCACACCGTGCCGAAGACCCCGATGGGGACGTTGATCAAGAAGACCCAGCGCCAGCCCACCTGGGAGAGGAGCCCACCGGCCAAGATGCCGAAGAAGCCACCGAAGATCGCGGCCACCATGTTGATCCCGAGGGCCAAGCCCAGCTGCTCGGAGGGGAAGGCATCGGTGATGATGGCCGCGGAGTTGGCCATGAGGAACGTGCCGCCGACGGCCTGGAACATTCGCATGATGATGAGCTCGAGGGCGCCAGCCGAGCCGTGGCTCCACACCACCGACAGGAGGATGGACCCGACGGTGAACCAGGCGAAGCCGAGGTTGTAGGTCCGTACCCGCCCGAACATGTCCCCGATACGCCCCACCGTCACCACCAAGGCGGCGGTGACGAGCATGTAGCCCATCATGATCCACAGGAGGTAGGGGAAGTTCGAGGGGTCGAGGGGATTGAGGTGGATGCCTCGGAAGATCACCGGCAAGGCGATGATGAGGCTCGTGGCGTTCATCGAGGCCAGCACAACGCCGATGGTGGTGTTGGAGAGCACCAGCCACTTGTAGTGCGGTCCGACCTCCCGGGTCCGGGTCGCCGAGAGCATCGTCATCGTGCTCCGTCCTTCGTTGTCGAATTCTGGCTCGTCATGGGGGCCGACTCGTCGTCACCTAACACCAGCGCCTCGAGCAAGCAGAGCGCTTCCGATAACGTGCAGTGCTGGGATGGCGTGAGACGGACCAGGCGAGCGGTGAGCCAGGCGTTTCCCTGTGTCCGGCGCTGTTCGATCAGGTGCTGGCCTTCAGCAGTGATGGACAGGTTCACGCCACGCCGGTCCTGCGGGTTGGGGTGACGGCACACCCAACCTGCTTCCTCCAGACGGTCTGCGATCCGGGACGCCGCCGAGGACGGCAAGTGCTCGGCGGCCGCCAGCTCGCCGATGGCCACCTCGCCATGGTCAGCAACCGTGGCGAGGGCTGAGTAAAGCGTGATGTTCGGTACCGGCGGGTCCTGGCGACGCAGCTGGCGACCGAGGCGCACCATCGTTACCCGGAGCCGATCGGCAAGGGCCGTCGGGTCCCCGGGTCCATCCGGACCGGCTGCACCGTCAGCCGGACGCAACGTTGACGAAGCACCGACCATTGCCCTCCTCCTCCATCCGCTCTCAAGAAGTATATCAGTGGCAAATACTATGTCAAGAACATATATGTTGGCTGGTATCCGGCTTATCGGTGGGCCTCGCCGGGCCGACCATCTCGGTCTGCTCTCGGGAGGGGTGTACCTGGCCGCCCATCTCCTCAATCCCCCTTTGCCCGCCCAGCTATCGGACTGCTCGCCCGAGGCGCGGCGCTCACCGTCCGCCCCTCCTGCTCAGCCGCCAAGCCAAGAACGACGACCCCGACAGCCCGTGCCACAAGGCCGGACTTACTGAGATAGTAGGCATCCGAGGGCGTTCTCCAGCGCATCCTCCCTGCTAGAAGCCTTGAGACATGGCCAAATACGCCGAAGGCTGTAGGCACACGGGTACTTGCCATGACTAGGGAGATGCATTCCTTTCTAGGTGTGTACTTGTGCGAGACCCGCCGGGCTAACAAGGACGGCTCGGTCCTCAGCTACCTCTAGCTCGCCCACAACGAGCGCCACCCGGTGACCGGCCCGCCGGTCGCGAAGGTGATCCACAACTTCGGCAGGGCAGACAAGGTCGATCGCGAGGCGCTCGCGCGCCTGGTGTCGTCGATCAGCCGGTTCCTCGATCCCGCCGAGGCGGTGGCTGCCACCGAGGGTTCCGATGTCGAGATCGTCGGCTCCCGGCGCTTCGGCGGCGCGTACTTGCTCGACGAGCTCTGG
>JAJZYO010000307.1 GCA_021798075.1 Actinomycetes bacterium | reverse complement strand
CGGCGCCCCGCCGGCCCCGCCCAGGCTGTCGTTCTGGGTCGACGGCGCCCATCACGAGGTGCTGGTCCACGCCGGCCGCGACATCACGGGCGCGCCGGTCGGGGGGCGCGACAACGGGGCCTGGGTGGTGTCCATCGACGGTGCCGAACCCTGGGTGCACGTGCACCTGGCCCAGCTGTCGGAGGTTCCGGCCTCAGGAGGGCGAGAGAGCATCGGCCCGTTTTCCTTGGTGGTCGAGCTGGACGGGTCGCTCGAGCACTTCGTGCTCGCCGACCAGGGCGCGTCCTTGCTGGTGGCCCACCAAGGGTCGACGCACCGCTTCGAACTTGCGGGCGCGACCGACCGGGCGCGCCCCCCGGGGGAAGAACATGTGATCGCACAGCTGCCGGGCACGCTCGTAGCCATCTTCGTGGCCGCCGGCGACCAGGTCCGGGCCGGCGACGTGCTCGGGATGCTCGAGTCGATGAAAACCGAGTACGCGCTCCAAGCCCGCTTCGACGCCAAAGTGGGGCGGGTCGGGTTCAGTGCCGGGGCACATGTCGAACGGGGCGACCTCCTGTTCGAACTGGTCCCGGCTGAAAGAGTGGGGGAGGGGTGACCGAGCCCGTGGCCCCGAGCCCCGGGGAGGGCGCCCCGGGCACGGGCCGGCGGGCGGCCGTGCGTTGCGCTCCCGTCGGGTTAGCCGGCCTCCCCGAGCGGGTGACCGTTTACGAAGTCGGGCCACGCGACGGCCTGCAAAACGAGCCCGGTCTGGTGAGCGTCGAGACCAAGCTCGAGCTCATCGAGCGTCTGGTGGCGGCCGGGCTCGGGGTCGTCGAGGTGACGAGCCTGGCCCGTCCCGAGGCCGTGCCCCAGCTGGCAGACGCGGAGGAGCTCATCTCCCGCCTGCCGCCCATGCCCGGAGTACGCCAGCCCGTCCTCGTGCCCAACCTGCGGGGGTTCGAACGGGCCGTTGCTCTCGGCGTCCGTGAGGTCTCCCTGCCGGCGAGCGCGACGGAGTCTTTCGCCCGGGCCAACCTGGGCCGCAGCCGGGGCGAGAGCCTCGCCGCTTTCGCCCAAGTGGCCCGGCGGGCGGGGGAGCGGGGGATGGCAGTCCGCGGCTACATATCGATGTGCTTCGGCGACCCCTGGGAAGGCGAGGTCGACCCCGACGAGGTGGTAGCGGTGGCCCGCGAACTGCTGGCGATGGGCTGTCGCGAGCTTTCCCTCGGCGACACGATAGGGGTGGCGACCCCTGGAGCGGTCCGGCGGCTGCTCGCAGTGCTGGCCGGCGCCGGCGTGGCCCCGAGCCAGCTCGCCGTCCATTTCCACGACACCTACGGCCAAGCGCTCGCCAACACGCTCGAGGCCCTGCGCTCGGGGGTGACCACGGTGGACGCGTCGGCGGGCGGGCTCGGAGGGTGCCCCTTCGCCAAGAGCGCGAGCGGCAACCTGGCCACCGAAGACCTGCTGTGGGCGCTGGACGGGCTCGGGGTTTGGACCGGGGTGGACCTCGTCGCGCTGGCGCAGACGAGCCTGTGGCTCGCCGGCCAACTCGGCCGGCCGAGCCCGAGCCGCACCGTGCAAGCTCTCGCCAGGCAACTGCCCGGGCGCGCGTAGGCCCTCCGTTGGCATATCGGGGCGAGCAACACCTCCCCTAGGTTGGTGGAATGCCCGAGGCAGCACTCGCCCCCACTGTCGGGGCGCTAGCGGTACGGCCGGACCTCGACGCCCCCGCCCTTTCCAGCCTGCCCCCGGCCCCCCTGGCCAGGATAAGAGAGCTCTCGGAGCGCTTCTGGCGCGAAGCCGGCGCCGTGGATGCCGCCCAGGTGGTGCCGGCTTCGCACCTGAACGCCCTGGCAGAGGCCGGCCTGTACGGCGTTTGTGCTCCAGCAGACGAAGGCGGCCTCGGCCTCGGCTACGGCCAGGTCTGTGCGGTCGTCGAGGAACTGGCTGCGGGGTGCGTGGCGAGCACGTTCCTCTGGGCGCAGCACCTCCGCCTCCTCGGCGCCGTCCTCAGCCGAGAAACCCCAGCGCCCTGGCGGGAACAAGTGCGTGATGAGGTCATATCGGGCCGCCGCAAGGGTGGGGTAGTGCTGACCGGGCTCATGCCGGGGCCGGTGCGGCTGGCCGCTCAACCCGAGGGCCATGGCTGGCGCCTGCGCGGCGAGGCCCCGTGGGTGAGCGGTTGGGGGATCGTCGACAGGTTGTTCGTGGTAGCACGGGGGCCGGACAGTACGACGGTGGAATTTGACATGGAAGCCCGCGAGCACCCCGGGCTCTCCGTGGCGCCGGCCCGGCTCTCCGCCCTCAACGCCACCAGCACCGTGAGCCTGCGCTTCGACGGTGTCGCCATGGCTGCCGAGCAGGTGCTGGGCGTCCGTCCGTACGAGGAGGCACGTCAGGCATCGGAGGGCCTGCGGCTCAACGGTTCGTTTGCTTTGGGCGTGGCCAAACGTTGCTGCCGGCTACTCGGCCCTTCTCAGCTCGACTCGGAGCTCCTCGCCCGCCGGGAACAGCTCGACACCGCGAGCACCGAGGACATGCCCGCGGCGCGGGCCGCTGCCTGCGAACTAGCGGTGCGAGCCGCCCATGCCGTGGCTGTCAGCCGCGGTAGCAGGGCTGCCCTGGCCGGCGACGTCGCTGAGCGTTCGACCCGCGAAGCGAGCGTGTTGCTCGTGTTCGGGAGCCGGCCGGCGATAAAGTCCGAATTGCTCCGGCGCCTCCATGCCGACGGCTAGGCGGCAGGGCTCAGCGCTTCGGTAACCGGTACCTCGCGCATTGCTTGCACCACCAACGGTAGTTGAGCTTTCCCTTGCAGCGAGGGCAGCGGTACACGCCCAACCTGGCCATGACGACGTGGGCGGCCCAGAGCACCACGCCCGTCCACTTGTACCAACGACCTCTCCGCATGCCAAAGGCATCCTAGGGTGCACACTCGGCCAAGGTCGCTACTTCGTCACAGTGACGTAATCCGCATAGGCACACGGCTCCTCGCTGCTGCGGGCAGACCGGCCTCCCGGCACCCCCTGCCTCTAACTTTACATAACGGCCCTTATGGGCGTTAAGGCAGAGCACGGACGGCCCTGACCGGTGGCGGTCGACTTCAGGCCGTGCTCAATCAATGGTCCCTGCGGGCACCACCCACTCGCACCGCTGGCCCGTGACCTTGGCGATCAGGTCGAAGTCCGAGTCATAGTGAAGTAAGACGAGCCGGTCCTGCTCCGCGGCAGCGGCAATCAGCAGGTCGGGGATTTTGCGGCCCCGTTGACTGCGTGAAGCCAGAAGCCTCTGGACCTGTCGGGCGCGCCGGACGTGCTTGGCGGTGGTCTCGACCAGCTTGAACACCGATAGGTCGGCCATGTCCTGGTCCCACTCCCGGGCGTTTCGGCTCCCGTAGCCAACCTCGAGGTCGGTGATCCCAGCTCGGCCTACGTGACCGGCCGCGGTGAGAGGCTCGACGATAGCGCGCACAGCCGGTTCGCCCAGGCGGCTGATCACGCTC
Source organism: Actinomycetes bacterium (assembly GCA_021798075.1). The sequence goes on along the minus strand of JAJZYO010000307.1, from coordinate 419 downwards.
GTATCGACGAGGTGGGTTAGCGCCACGCTTGTTCGCGAGGGGCCAGGCGTCGCCGCCCGAGACGGTCCAGCGCCTCGCGAACCTTGGCTTTCCTGCCGGCGCCGGCCCGCCTCAGGGCTTCATTGACGGTGTCTTTCATGCTGGCGGCTCCCAGTTCGACTTGGGCCGCCGCCAGCGCCTCCTCGTCGATGTCCACCAAGTGTTTCGACATGACTCCAAAAGTATATACTCGGACCAGTTCATATATATCTTCGTGGCCCGAGAGTACCGACCTGCCGTCCTGTCAGCCTCGGCTGCGGCGCCCGGCGGCCACCGGGGCTCGTCGTCCCCCGCCCTGCGGGCCTCGCTCAATTACGTCACTGTGACGTAAATTCCCGAACCGGGAACGTGGTGGGCAGGCAGTCGCCTGCACCGAAGTG
>JAJZYO010000306.1 GCA_021798075.1 Actinomycetes bacterium | reverse complement strand
TACCAGCGCTTCGCACCGCGACCAGGGCGGGCTCGGCCCGTCACGGTTGCAGAAGTCCCGGCGATCCTGCCTGCGCGTCCCGGCGCGAGCGGCCCCTCCTGGAGGACGAGTGAGCGACGCCATCCACACCGACACGTTGTTGCCGCTCCCGCCCGAGAAAGCCCGGAGGGCACTGACCGACTCGAAGTCGTTGGCCCCTTGGCTCATGCCGATCGACTTCGAGCACCGAGTCGGCCACCACTTCATGTTCCATACCGACCCGGTGCCGGCACAGGGCTTCGACGGGATCGTGCACTGTGAGGTGCCCGAGCACGTTCCTCGCAGACGGCTGTCAATCAGCTGGAGGGGGGCGCTATCGACACGACGGTCACCTGGCAGCTGTTCCCGGAGCGCGCTATATCATCGATGGCGCGGTCTTTCAATGGTGTGATCGGTGACGCCATAACCGGCTAGTCGTGACAGGCCGAGTGCGCTGCTCCGGTGGGCGAAGACATCCGGTCCATGCCTGGTTCGACCGAATTCAAACGCTCTCCGCGCCCGACGGTAGATCTGCCGGCGCACGTCTAGAGCCCGGCTGGCGGGTCACCACCTCGTGCCGTCGCTGGAGCTCTTGCTGGATCGCCGGACGGGCTTCGGCCGCCCCCACCTGGGTGGCGTCGACGAGGTCGCCCCGGCCCAGCCTGAGCGCGGCCCATACGGCGTGCGCCCTCAACAGCGAGTCGGGGTGTTGCAGGTAGGACAGCAGGGCCGCCTCGGCGCCGGCGTCGCCGGGAAGCGCGACGTTGCCCAGCGCGACCAAGGCGTTGCGCCGGAGGTAGCGGGGGTCACGGTTCGGGATGTACCAGCGGCCGTAGCGCTGGAGGAGTTCGGCATCGGTCATGGACAACAGTTCGAGCAGGTCCACTTCGGATGTGTCGCGCGGTCCGGCGGTGGCAGCGGCGGCTGGGGCTTGGGTGCCAGGCGGGGTGGTGCCCCGAGTAGCCCGTTTGTTCACCGGGCAAGATGTTTGGCAGTCGTCACAGCCGTAGATGCGGCCACCTAGGGCCTCCCGGTACTCGAATGGGAACGGCCCGGGCGCTTGCAGCAACCAAGCCAGGCACTTGCGGGCATCGAGGACGCCCGGGCCCACCAGCGCCCCGGTGGGGCAGGCAACGTGGCAGCGCCGGCAGCCCCCACAGCCGTCGGGCACCGGGTCGCCTGTAGGCAGGGGAGCGTCGGTCACCACCGAGCCGAGGACGAAGAAGGAGCCCCGGCCGGGCAAGAGTATGTTGCAGTTCTTGCCGAACCAGCCGAGGCCGGCCCGGTGGGCAGCGGCCCGGTCGACTAGGGCATTGTCGTCGACCAAGACCCGGGTATGCCAGCCCCGAGCCCTCAGCATTGCGGCCAGGACGCCGAGGGCGGCCCGCAGGTCGGCGTAATGGTCGTGCTGGGCGTAGCGCGCGACCGTGGCCAAGGGGCGGCCCGGCCGAGGACCGTGGTGCTCAGCTGGCCCGGGCTCGGACGGCTCGCCACCTGAGGTCCGGAGCGGCCTGTAGGGCCAAGCGCCGACCACGAGGGAGACCGCCCCTGGCAGGGCCCTCCCCGGGTCGGTCGACCGGTTCGGCGATCGGTAAGTGAACTGCATGCCGGCGTCGAGGCCGGCGGCCTTGCGCTGCTCGATGACGCGTCGTGTACCCTCCATGGGCGAAGCGGCGGCAAAACCGATAGCCGCTAACGCCAGTTCGGCGGCCTTGGCCCGTAGCTCAGCGGCGAGCCCCTCTCCCGGCACCACTCGATCAGCTTGCCGCTAGGAGCGTGAGTCGCGGTTCCGTGTCCAGCGCTGCACGCTTCGATGGATGATTTCACCCACCCAAAGCACCCGAGGTCGTCCCGCGTGCGAAAGCTGCCTAAACGTACAAGAAATATGAAAGAGCAGCTCAGGAGGGCGTACCGTCCAGGGCCCACGACAAAGGGTGGTCTAGCGTTGATGCCATGAGCGTCTGGGCGCGAGGTTGGGATGAAGACGTGGACGACGTAGGCACGGACAGCTACCACGACGCAGCACTCGAGAGGCTGAGAGGTGCCGAGGACGCGGACGAGCTGTGCCAACTACTGCTCAAATTTCGCGGAGAGTGGAAGTCGAGCACCAGCCCGGCCGAAGCCATCGAACTGCTCCAGAGGTTCAAGGGCACGACCGAGGTGGACGAGAGCCTCGTCGCTTTGCTCCTTTGCACCTATCCCCGGTGGGGCCGTGTCACCGGAAAACTGATCACGCAGCTGGAGATGAGCAGCCTCCTCGGGGAGGCCAGCCTCGACGAGCTGGCCGAGGCGTTCCTTTCGGAGGAACTCGGCGTTGTGTTCCCCACCCGCTGGTTGGCTCGGGAGTGGATCGAGATCGACCTTGGCGCCGGGGCGACCGGGTCGAGGGTCATTGAAGCTGGAGAAGACGACCTGAGCGAGATCGTTTTGACAGTGGAGCCTCCCCTTCGCCGGTGGGCGGTCTCCAGGTCGTTGCGGCGTCGTCCTGAGAGGCTGGAAGAGCTGCTCGACCTGGCCGGCCGTCTGCCGAACGTGCATGGTTATGCCGTGGTCCGCGGTCTCCTCGATGCTGGCGGCAGCCTCGCGCAGCCGGAGCGCTGCCGGCTGGTGGCCAAGGCCCTGGGTACCGGGCAAGGCGCCGTACGTCTCGCCGCGCTGGACCTCGTCTGCCAAGACGAGGGCCCGGAAGCTGCCCGCCGGCGGGCCGCCCAAGACCGGGACGCCAAAGTCAGGGCTTGGAAGCCAGCTCCGACTGGACTGACCCTACCGCTCAGCTAGGCTGGAGCGGAGGCCAACACCTCGTGCACCCGGTTGTCTCGTAGCACGTGACTCGGCGAACGCCTCGGTCGACCGCCGGCTTACGTGCCGTCGCCCAACCCGTCTATTTGGGCAGCTAGGTCCAGGTCGGCCTGGGTAATGGCGCCGGCGGAGTGGGTGGACAGCCGGAGTGTCACCTTGTTCCAGCGGATATCGATGTCTGGGTGGTGGTTGGCGTGCTCGGCCAGCTCACCTACCGCGTTTACGTAGGCCAAGGCCGCGGCAAAGTCCGGCCCAGACCAGGTCTTCACCAGCTCATCGCCCTCGCGCTGCCATTTGAGGCCGCCGGCGATGGCCGAGTCAACTGCTCTCGGCTCGAGACCTGCCACCAACCAAAATCTACCGTAGTCAGCCGGCCTTCACGGAACCATCACAAGGTCATCAAAGCCAGCTAACAGCGGTGAGCATGAGATGTAACAGGCACTTGGTGCCACGAGAGGCAACCTTCGTGCCACGAGAGGCAACCTTCGCCCAGTTGCGACGGCGGTTGCCGGTTGTCGATAGGGGCTATTCGGGGCGGCAACCGGGCGGAGGTTCTTCAAGACAGCACTGACTAACTACTAGGGGAGGACGGATGACCCACTTGCGAGGACGGATGACCCATTTGCGTGGGGCCCGCCGCTGGCGTCTTGCCACCGGCGCGGCCTTACTGACTTCGCTTGTGACCGCGGCGGCCTTTTTGGCCCCGAGCACATCGGGGAACTTGGTCACGGTGCCCGAGGCAGGTGCGCAGACTGTGATGCCGGGGACCAACTGTTCGGCATCGCTTGCTGGCACTTCGCTCGACCGGAGCGGCTGGGTGGCGAGCACCAACTCCAATGCGACCGGAGCCGATGTGCCCGCCAACGCGCTGGACGGTAACCTGGCGACCCGTTTCAGCACCAACCAGGTCCAAGTCCCTGGGCTGTTCTATGAAGTCAACATGGGCTCCCCGCAGACTTTCGACGAGCTGGACATGGCCGTGCCCAACTCGCCCACCGACTATGCCAGGTCGTACGAGGTAGAGGTGTCCAACAACGGCAGCACCTGGACGACTGTGGCCACGTGCACGGGCACCGGCACGCCCGAGATCGTG
>JAJZYO010000305.1 GCA_021798075.1 Actinomycetes bacterium | reverse complement strand
GCAACCGAGCCCGTACAGGCCAGGCTCGCTTGTGTCGACGCGCACGATCACGAGGCGGATGCCCTCCGGCGCGGTGCAGACCGTTCGGACGTCGGTTATCTTCACCCGCCCAGCCTGCCCTCCCTGCTTGCCCGGTTCAAGGTTGGACGCCCGAGTGCTCGGCCGACAGTCTCGTCCACGCGCCTCGGCTAGCTCCTGGCGCGGTGACCGCCGACCGTCTCCACAGGGCCTCCACACGGCTTTCAAACAATCTGCATCTGGAGAAGCTCGGATGAGGTTCCCTGGCTTGGCCAGGAGAGGAGAAAGGGAGACGTTGTGCCTTTAGTAAATGTCAAAGTAGTCGAGGGGGTCTTTTCCCCCGAGCAGAAACAGGACATGATCCGCCGACTCACTGATGCCATGGTGGAGATCGAGGGAGAGAGTATGCGCCCGGTCACTTGGGTGCTGGTAGAGGAGGTCCGAAGCGGCGATTGGGGCATCGCGGGGAACCCCATGAGCACCGCGGACGTAAAGCGCTTGGCTGCGGGCCAGACTGTTAGTTGAAGGACCGCTGCTAGTACCGGCTCGCTTAGCAGTAAGTGGCCTCGAAGCGTGGGAAGCGGCCGCCGACACGGCGGCCGCTTATGTTTCGTCCCCGGCTTGTCGGGGCGGCGTTTGGGCTACAAGTGCCTGCGACCTAGCCGGCTTCAGGGGGATCAGTTTTTCACACCGCCTCCATGTCGTCTTTAGCGGGACTGCAGAGTCCCCCGTTTGTATAGCCGTGCACCCAGATCGCTTGCCGGCATTGTCCGCGGTTGCCTTTTGATCCTGATGTGTTTGGTCCCCTTCTAGGAGTCAGTCATGAGTTCCGTTCCCGCCGAAGCCCCAGCCGACCGTAGCGCCCAGTTCGACGAACTGCGCGCGCTTGTGTCCGGGGCCGTCGTCGAGGCCCACGAGCCAAAGTACGAAGAGCTGGCCAGGCCGTGGAACCTGGCCGTGGAGATGCGCCCCGCCGCGGTCGTGGCGGCGCGCTCCGCCACGGAGGTGGCCGCGACCGTCGCCTTCGCCCGGGCCCACAAGATGACCGTCGGCGTTCAGGCTACAGGGCACGGTGCCGTGAGTTGCCTGACCGGCGACATCCTGGTCGTCACCCGGTACCTGGACGAGTTGACGGTGCACCCCGGGGAAGGCTGGGCACGGGCCGGCGCCGGGGTGAAGTGGGGGCGGGTCATACAAGCGGCGGCGCCCCACGGGCTCGCCCCGCTTAACGGCTCCTCGAGCGACGTGGGCATTGTGGGCTACACGACCGGGGGTGGCGTTGGGCCCATGGCCCGTACGTTTGGCATCGCGTCTGACCGTGCCCGGGCGTTCGACGTCGTCACGGGCGACGGCGTGATGCGCCGGGCCACCCCCGACGAGAACGCCGACTTGTTCTTCGCGCTGCGCGGCGGCAAGGGGGCCGGCGGGGTCGTCACCGCGGTCGAGTTCGACCTCTTGCCCCTGGCCGGCTTCTACGGGGGCGCGCTCTACTTCGCGGGCGAGCACGCGCCGGCAGTGATCGAGCGCTGGCGGGCCTGGTCCCAGGGGCTGGCCGAGCAGGGGACCACCTCGTTCGCCCTCTTGCAGGTGCCGCCCGGCGTACCCGGCGTCCCGCCCCCGCTCGTCGGCCGCATGGCTATAAGCGTCCGCTTCTTGTGGACCGGCGACCCGGGTGAGGGGCGAGCGCTGCTCGACCAGGTGCGCGCCGTTGCGCCCGTGCTGCTCGACGACGCAGCCCTGAAGCCCTACACCGAGGTGGACTCCGTCCACGCCGACCCCGTGGACCCCATGCCGACGAGCGAGTCGGCCATGCTGCTCACCGGCTTCGGCGACGAGGCCGCCAAGGGGTTGCTCGCCCTGGCGGGGCCGGGCTCGGGTTCGCCCCAGGTCCTGGTGGAGGTCCGCCAACTCGGGGGCGCCTACGCCCGCGAGGGTGCCTACCCGAGCGCGTTCGTGCACCGGGGCGCCGCCTACATCGTGCTGGCCGTGGGGATAGCACTGGACCCAGCCGTCGCACCGCACGCGCAGCGGCTATTGGTGGCACTGGCAGACTGGGGCACCGGCGGGATCTGGCCCAACTACGGCTTGCCGCACGACGTGGCCAGCGCACGGCGCGCCTACGACGAGCTCACGCTCGCCCGCCTGGCCGCCATCGCCGCGCGCTACGACCCCGACGGCGTGCTTGCCGCCGGAGCCTTTGCTCGCAGGCCGGCGGCCGCGACCAACACCTGACTGGTGCGCTGAGGCCTCACCAAAGGCGTCCGTGGAGGGCGCAGGCGCTGCTCGAGGACGTCCAGCAGCGGAGCCCGCAACTCGTTCCCTGACGAGAGCCCCAGGTACCACAACGGCTATGGCCACAACCAAACGAGTCGGCTCGTCGAGGCACGGTCACACCCGAGTGCTGGGATCGAGTGACCGGGCAACCGAGAAAGGAGCTCATATGCCCCCCAAGGATTACGAGGACGCTGGGGAACCGGGGTGTTACCGGCATCTTTTGCTGATGCTGTATCCGCTCGATCCGGCAAGGATAATTGGGGCCGGACTTGAGTCGAGAGACTGGACGGAGCCGAGGGATGGGTCCCGGTCTGGTAACAACGCGACGTGGCGATCGGCTGGCCGTGCCGAGCGTCGGTCGCGGTGTACTCGGGATGGGGGCGCAAGGTGCCAGCTCCTCGCCCGAACTGTGCGCGCTGCGCGTTGCCCATGGCCTTCGGTGGCAGCTACCCCCGTTTTGTACGCGAAGCGGGCAAGTTGTACATGATCTTCGTGCGGCGTGCGCGCTGCGGGGGCTGCGGCGCGGGCGAGCCGTCGCTGCCCGACTTCGTGCTGGCCAGGCGCCGGGACAGCACGGCGGCCGTCGGGGCGGCCGTGCCCGCTCCCGCCGGCGTCGGCTTGCCCGAGGGCCCCGCCAGTCTCTACCAGGGCGTCCCGGGCCGGACCGTGCGGTCCTGGCGCCAGCGCTTCTCCCAACTTGCCGGGGAGCTCTCGGCGCTGTTCGAGGCACTGGCGGCCGAGAGGAGCGCCCCGGCGCACGGAGCTGGGTCGCCCGCCGGGGAACCCTCGGCTCACCTGCCGCTCACGCGCACCTTGAACTGGGGTTTGGCGGAGCGCCACGGCACCGTCGCGTGGCGCTCGGCCGGGCTCCTCTTGGGACTACATCCCCATCGCCATTGCCGAAACGAGCACGACCTTTTGGGGAGGCGGGTTTTGGTCCGGCCCCCCTGGGTAGCAGCAACGTGCGCGTGACCAATCAGCTCTGCCGAAACGTCATCATGCAAAGCTGCCGAACCGTTGCCATTTAAAGATGCCGGTAACACCAAGGAGGAGCGCGACGCCTTCTGGGTCGCTGAGGTCGGCCGCGTGTTCGCGGTGTACGGTGCCGACCGGCGTCGCAGGAAGGCTGGCCGATGACCTGTAGGACCGTGGGTGGCCTGTAAGGCGGCTTCGTAGTCGACAATTGCAATGCCTTGGGCGCAGGAAACTTCAGCGGCCGGGTGTACGGGCGTTGGTGCGGGTGTTCCCCGCGAGGACCCCCTGAGCGCGACCCAAATCGTCTCGTCGATGATCGCCTCGTAGCTGGGCCAGGAGGCCGTGACCCATTCGGAGCGCTCCTGCCAGTGCTGGTGGGTCACGTGACCGAGACCCGCTGCGTCCGGATTGACCAGGACGTCGACCTTCTTGGTGCGTCCCGAAACGTGATAACCGACGTAGCGCGGGGTTGGGTCTACTGCCAGAGAGGCGGGTGCGCCCGAGCGGACAAGTCGACGACCCACGCTTGGTGTACGGCCATGCCACAACGCGAACGGTCGTTCGGGACCTGAGGTCGCTTGTGCCAACATGGACCTCATGGGAAGGCGACGGCATCCGGATAAGAACATCGAACCGGGCCTAGGCGACGCCGAGAC
>JAJZYO010000304.1 GCA_021798075.1 Actinomycetes bacterium | reverse complement strand
CCCGGAGTACGAACCAAACGCGCCACTGGTCTGTGAAAGGCCGCCTACGGCAGGGCCCCTTCGCGTGAGCAGGCCAGCAACTCCGTCAGCCGGAGATCATCAGAACGTAATCTGAATATACCGGGACCAATGAGCCCGCAATCCGCCGATACTGTGGCGTTTTCTGACCTGTCCCGCAACCCGCGCGCTGTCGCGGAGAGCGCGAGACGGCTCGGACGCGTGCGGGTCACTCACCGCGACTCCCCCGACTTCTATCTCACGTCGGCCGACCAGGAGGAGGAGCGCGACGAGAACCTGCTAACGGCGGCTCGGCTGTTCGGCGCGCTGTCCCGCGACCAAGCGGGTGCGCGAGCGGTGGCCTCTGCCATTGTTGCCACGCTATGGCGGAGCGGCCATTTGTCTCTTATTCCCCGCCCATCACTTGCCTCGGAAGTGGAGCATTTGTCCAAGACGCCCGACCCTCCGCTTGTGATGCTGTACCTCGTTGTCTGGCAACGCTCCAAGTGCAGAGGCTGCGGAGCTCCGAGCGATGGGAGAGGCGACGACGAAAAAGACGGGCGGTTCGCCAGTGGTCCGGGTGGAGGGCGGTCGGCTGAGGGGCCGCATCGACCGGGGAGTCACGGCCTTCCTCGGGATCCCCTACGCGGCCCCGCCCTTCGGGGCGCGCCGCATGCAGCCACCCGAGCAGCCCGAGGGGTGGACGGGCGAACGCCCGGCCACCGACTACGGGCCGACCTGCCCGACAGATGACGACGCGCCGCCAGACCAGCTGTTCCCTGAGGTCGTGGTCCCTGGCGAAGAGTGCCTCAACCTGAACGTGTGGACGCCCGACCCTGGCGGGTCTGGCTTGCCAGTGCTGGTGTGGGTCCACGGTGGCCAGTTCACGAAGGGGTCTGGGTCCGGGGCCATGTACCGCGGCACCTCCTTCGCCCGAGACGGGGTCGTGTGCGTCACGATCAACTACCGGCTCGGCGCCGAGGGCTTCCTCTACCTCGGTGACGACGCCGCCAACCTGGGGTTGCTGGACCAGGTTGCGGCGCTCGAATGGGTCCAGGGCAACATCGCCTCCTTCGGAGGCGACCCAACGAAGGTGACCGTTGCCGGTCAGTCCGCAGGCGCGATGAGCATAACGACCCTCATGGCCATGCCCCGTGCCCGTGGCCTGTTCCGCCAGGCGGTCACTCAGAGCGGGGCGGCCACAGCCACGCTCACGGCCGAGGCCGCCGCCAGTACCGCTGCGAGGCTGGCCGAGTCCCTCGGGGTTGCCGCAACCCGCGAGGCCATGAGCGAGGTGCCAGTCGAACGGCTCGCGCGGGCGGCGTCTGTCATCGCGGAGGAGGCCCTGAACCCGACCGACCCGACCACCTGGGCAGGCCTGGCCTTTGCCCCTGTCGTGGAGGGCGACACCCTCCCAGAGCACCCGCTTGACGCGTTGAGGAAGGGTGCCGGCAACGGCGTACGCCTCCTCACCGGGTGGAACCGGGACGACCTGCGGATCGCGCTTGTCCCGAGCGGCTTAATCGACTTGGTCGACGAACGCGCCATCAACGCGTTCGTCGGCGCCCAAGGTGCGCCTGACGGGACAGTCGAGCTCTACGGGGCGGCTCGGCCCGGGGCGCGCAAGGGGGACTTGTTGGCCGCCGTGATGACCGATTGCCTCATGCGGGTGCCGGCCATCCGGGTCGCCGAGGTACGCCTCGAGGCTGGCGAGGCATGCAACTGGGTGTACCGCTTCGACCATAAATCGCCGAGCTTTGCCGGCCGCCTCGGTGCCGCCCACGCGGTCGAGATCCCCTACGTGTTCGACCTCCTCGACGACCGCTCCAGCTACGCTCTCATCGGCGACACCCCGCCACAGGTTGTCGCGGACACGGCCCACGGTGCCTGGGCCCGCTTCGTGGCCGACGGCGACCCCGGCTGGCCCCGCTACAACCTTGCCGACCGTCCTACCGCACTGATCGACGACAGGATCACGGTTGTGGACGACCCCGACGATGCCGAACGCCGGGTGTGGGCCGGCCGGCTTTGATCGGCAAATGTCGGTCGCCAAAACCCTCGACGAGCCGAGCCGTTCCCGCTGCTCCGGTGGCAGCGGCGGCATGCTCCGTAGCATAGAGAAGGTGCATCCGGCGGAGTTACATCGCAGTGCGCCCTCATGGGATATAGCTGTCCCGTCACAGCCAGGCCGGTTGGAAGGGGTTTCCATGGCGGGTTTCAGCGACGACGCGAACGAACTGGTCGAGGTGGAGTTGGTCCCGCACACGGCTGTCATGGTGGTCTTCGACCTCGGCGAGGAACGGCTTGTCGTGGACGACAGCCTCGGCGAGGAGCAGCGAGAACGCGTCGTCGCCGGGTTGGCGCCGAGAGGCCTATGCGGGCGAGGGCTGGCCGGGAGCTTCGAGTGCCTCCAGGTGCGGCTGTCGCCGCTGGTAGCGCACGCGGTGCTGGGCCCCTCTTCGGAGCTCGCTGGGACGTTGGTCTCCCTCGACGACCTATGGGGCCGCGACGCCGTACGTGTCCATGAGCAACTCCGCGGAGCGGGTTCGTGGGAGCAGAGGTTCGCGCTCGCCGAGTCAGCGCTGGTCCGCCATCACGAGGCCCGCCGAGTGGTGGACCCCGAAGTCGCCTTCGTCTGGGGGCAAATGGTGGCGAGCGAGGGACAGGCCAGGGTCGACCGGTTGGCCGCGCTGGTGGGGTGGAGCCGCAAGCGCCTGTGGTCGCGGTTCCGGTCCCAGGTCGGCCTCACCCCCAAGCGTGCCGCTCGGCTCGTCCGCTTCGACCACGCTGCCCACCGCCTCGCCGCTGGTCACAGCGCCGCCCTTGTGGCAGCCGAGAGCGGCTACGCCGACCAGTCCCATCTCCACCGGGACGTCATGGCCTTCGCCGGGGCAACACCTACCGCGGTTGCAGTCTCGCCTTTCCTGGCGGTCGACGATGTCGCGTGGCCTACCCCGGGCTACGGGCCCCAGAGGACGGCGCAAGCCAGATGAGGGCTCAGTCGATCGTGGTGACCTGAAAACGCCCCGACCTATCGGCGTCAACTGGCGCTGTCAGGCGGGCGAGGATGTCACTGGGCTTCTGTTCCAATGGCACCGGGGGTGCCCACCCGCACAGCGCTTCTAGGCGCGGGGCGTTGCCAACGTGCAGAGGGACGTCGGCGGCGCGTGCGAAGTCGCTGTTGTTCTCCAGGCGGGTAGCATGCTCGTGGTTGGGGAGTAGCCCCTCGCCGGGAGGTCGACATGCTGGCGCCGTCGGGCGCCCGGTCCCCGGGTCCGTAGGTGCGGATGGGCGAGACCATCCGTTCGGTCCATGTTGTAATGGCCGGGCGGTGGTCGAGTGCCCCGCCCGGCGGAAAGAGCAGGGTTTGCGCATGTCGCCCTACGTAGCCTTGGTGTGCTTCCCGGTGATCTTCGTCGGCGAGCTACCGGACAAGACCATGTTGGCCAGCCTGGTCATGGCCACTCGAGCCCGTCCCGTGCAGGTGTGGGCGGGTGCTGCTATGGCCTTCGCCGCCCACGTCGCGATGGCCGTCACTGCCGGCGCTGCCCTCTTCGCTCTCCTGCCCCGCCAGGCCGTCAACGCAGTGGTCGCGGCTGCGTTCGTCGCTGGTGCCGTCTATGCCTGGGCGTCTTCGCGCTCCGAACAAGAAAAAACCGTCGGATGCCTGCCATCCGGTCGAAGTGTGGTCCTCAGCGCCTTCATGGTCATTTTCGTCGCCGAGTGGGGTGACCTGACCCAGATCCTCACCGCCAATCTCGCCGCCAAATACAGCTCTCCGCTCTCGGTCGCGATCGGGTCGGTGGCGGCCCTGTGGGCTGTCGCCGCGATTGCCGTCATGAGCGGCAGTACCCTGCCACGGTTCGTCAGCATCCGCCGGACCCGCCAGGTCACCTCCGTAGTCCTCATCGGCTTGGCCACCTATGCCGCCTGGACGGCG
>JAJZYO010000303.1 GCA_021798075.1 Actinomycetes bacterium | reverse complement strand
CATTATGGTAAGGGTCAGCGGCTTGCCGTTCTTGCCGAGGAAGTAGCCGCCCTTGCCCATCTTGAAGCCCGCGCCCTCGAGTAGTTTCTTCGCCTTGGCGTCGTTTAGCGTGAACTTCAAGTTCTTGTACTGGGGGGCGAGCACGGAGTTGTCGTAAGGAAGCACGAGCCCGGTCGGGGAAGTGGCCGGTGCTTCGTAGGTCGACTCGCCTTCGGTCGACACGGTCTGGCGGTCGATGGCGTCGCTGATCGCCTGGCGAACCGCGAGTTTGTTCAACGGGTAGACGGTCAGGTTGGGCAGGAGGGCGACCACGCCCACCGGGGCGAACCAGTAGTGGCGGTACTTCGGGTCCGCTGCGATGTAGGTCTTCTTGACGTCGGGGATGTAGTTGCCCGCCCACGTCTCGGTCCCGTTGGACAGGTCCCGGTTGTCGGCGTCGGCCGAGGACCAGGCCGGGTAGTTGAGCTGGGTCACCTGGGGCTTGCCAGGCTGCCAGTAGTTGGGGTTCTTGGTGAGGACGAGATCCTCGGGGGAGAAACGCTCCACCGTATAAGGCCCCGTACCGACAGGGTTAGTGTCCAAGAACCTCGTCGGGTTGACGCTTTTCCAAAGGTGCTCGGGCACGATGTACGTGGAGCCGATGTCGTACAGCTGCGGGTAGTTGGCCTTGGCGAAGCTGAAGACGACTTTGTAGGGCCCTTCGGCCCGGACTGAGGTGAAAGTGTCCCCGTTGCTGTTGAGCGAGGGGTACTTCTTCATAAGGTCGAAGCTGAAGACCACATCTGCGCTCGTGAACGGCGTCCCGTCAGTCCACTTCACGCCCTTGCGGATGTCAAACGTCAGCGTCTTGCCGCCGTTGGTTAACTGGTACGAGCTGGCAAGCCAGTTGTAGATCGTCCCGGGCTTCAGCAGGTCGAACTGCAAAAGACTCTCGTAGATCATTGGCTCGGCGTCTATCAGGTTGCCACCGCTCGTCAGTATGTAAGGGTTGAAACTGTGGGGGATGGGCTCGACGGTATTGCCGCTCACCGTCAGGGAAAGCGGTTTGCTACTGCTCTGCCTCGTCGACGCCGAAGCGGGTGGGGCTAGCATTCCTGCGAGCATGGCGGCCGCGGTAAGACCCGCCGTCGCCGAGAAAAGTGCCCCGTGCCCTTTAGTATTTTTCTCGTGAGTACCCTGGATGTACCCCTTGGTCATTGTTATTGCCTCCTATCAGGCTTTCCGTGATGTGCCCCTTGAAGCAAAACCGCCCACCTGGACGGCTTGGGGAACCTTACGTCCCATTGATTGTTGTCAACGTCGAGAAACTCACAGCAACGAGCCCCCCAGCTCGATTAGGCGCCCGACGAGCACGCGCTACACGTTTCGACCCTGGCGTCAGTTTTTGCCTATTGCTGGCGCTGGCGTGCAACTTAGCACCACAAGGTCGGCGGTGGCGGTCGGCCTCCCGAGGATCTTGGGAGCCTTCCCCGGCGCTGGGCCGTGCCGAGCAGGCGGCGGCGAGGGCGGTCACGGCTCCGAGAGCTCCCGGAGCGCGGCGCGTACCGACCCCTCGTTGCGCTTGAGGGCGTCGCGCGCTGTCGTGGTATCGGCCCCGGCCAGGAGCATGGTGAGGGCGGTGGCCAGTTCGCCCTCGGCGGCCTCCAGGGCGCCGGCACACCGGTCGTGGTCGAGGCCGGTGACTTCACGCAGGGTGTGCACCGCCCGGTTGCGTAGCTTCGTGTTGGTCGCCTGCATGTGGACCATGTAGTGCGAGAACGTCCGGCCGAGGGCGATCATGGCGGAGGTCGAAATGCTGTTGAGCACGAGCTTGGTCGCCGTGCCGGCCTTCATGCGGGTAGAGCCGGCGATGGGCTCGGGGCCGGTGTCCGGGGCGACGTGGCAGTCGACCTCGGCGCCGAGGGGGGCAGCCGGGTTGGAAGACACGAGGATGGTGGCGGCGCCCCGTTGCTTGGCGCCCCGCAGTGCCCCGACGACAAAGGGGGTAAGGCCGCTGGCGGCGACGCCGATCGCGGCGTCCCGGGCCTCCAGGGCCATCGCCGCCTCGGCCCCGGCCGCCGCGTCGTCTTCGGCATGCTCGACCGCTAGCGAGTTGGACGCTGGCCCGCCGGCCTGGTGGACGACGAAGAGCCCGGGCCCGACTCCGTAGGTCGGGGGTAGCTCGGCGGCATCGGCCATTGCGATCCTCCCCGAGGTGCCGGCCCCGAAGTAGTGCACCTTCCCACCGCTGCGCAGCCGGTGCACGACCAGCTCCACCGCGTGGGCCAGCTCTGGCAGCACCTTGGCCACTGCCAGCGGGACCTGCTGGTCCTCGGAGTTGAGCAGGGAGACGACCTCGTCCGAGGGGAGCAGGTCGATATCGCGGGTCCTAGGGTTGGGTGCCTCGGTAGGTACCTGGTAGATGCCCGTATTGTCCATGGCCCCCCTAGGCGCAGAGTCAAAAAGCTACTTCAGTACCAACTTTACGTTAACAACTAACTCCGCGTCAAGAAGCTACGTCATGCCGGGCACGGCCCTACCCTTCCGCTCTGGTGGTATTTTATGATCTTTTATGTTATATAACCTGTGATGGTACTCTGCGCCATGGTCAGGCGCCGGCTTTGGGTGAGCGGGAGGGTGCAGGGCGTTTGGTACCGGGGCTCCTGCGCCGAGCAGGCCAGGTTGCTCGGGGTCTCAGGCTGGGCCCGCAACCTCCCAGACGGCAGGGTCGAGGTCGTCGCGCAAGGCGCACCCGAGGCCGTGGAGCGCCTCATCGAGTGGTGCTGGTCTGGCCCTCCCGGCGCGAAGGTGACAACCGTCGAGCAACATGCCGAGGAGCCAGAGGCGGTCACTGGCTTCTCCGTCTACTGATCCGGCGGTGCAATAAACCCCAGCCACGTGGCGACGGCTCTTAGGAGCGCACTGGCAATGGCGTTCGGGCCCAGGCCCCCAGACGAGAGCCCCGCCCTCTAAGCTGCTCTTACATGCAGATCTCGGCCAAAGTTGACTATGGGGTGCGGGCATTGCTCGTGCTTGCGGTAGCCGGAGAACCCATGACGGTCGAGGCCATGGCCGCCGAGCAGGACCTCCCGGCCAAGTTCCTCGGCGTGATCTTGAACGAACTGCGCCGGGCCGGGATCGTTGCCAGCCACCGAGGCCGCGACGCCGGCTACAACCTTGCGCGCCCGGCCTCGGAGGTAACGGTCGCCGACGTCATCCGGGCACTCGAGGGCCCGCTCGCCCAGGTGAGGGGCGAAAGACCAGAGTCCGCCACCTACCAGGGTGCGGCCAAGCACCTGCAGGAGGCATGGATCGCAGTTCGGGCCAGCCTGCGCTCCGTGCTCGAGCACATAAGCCTCGAAGACATCGCTAGCGGCGAGTTCGCGCCGCAGGTTTCGGGCTTCATCGCGGATTCGGACGCCTGGCTGGGCCGGCGCCTCAGCTAGGCCGGCTAGCCGTCCCGGTTGGTCCCCGCTGGTGGCGGCTCGACGGCCAACTGCCGGAGCCGGAAGTCTTGCTCGATATGTTCGCCGGCCGCCTCGGGGCCGAAAGGCGGGTGCTGACGGCCATACCCGCTAGGTCGCCCGCAAACTAGCCAAAGCCGTGCGAAAAACCGACCGACGCGAAGTCGTCAACCGCACATCCGTCAGGTTTTGGCGCGAAAATGCGCAGATTTCCGACAGATGTGGCTTCCGCCAGCGCACGTCTGCCTGGTTTTAGTTGTCGGAGCCCCCGTCCGCTCAAAGCGCTCCGGCGCCCCGTGCGCTGAGAGTCGAGTCAGCAGCGGCCGTCGTCGCTCGGTATTCGAAGCTGCTGCACTGCGCAACTGGCTCGATTGTCTTCCCACCAGGATAGGGCCAGTGGTAAATTGAAACCATGGGTGGGACGTATCAAGTGACGATGGGTGATCGGGGCAGGCTCGTTATCCCTGCCGAGGTTCGCGAGCGCGCCGGGCTTGCC
>JAJZYO010000302.1 GCA_021798075.1 Actinomycetes bacterium | reverse complement strand
CGCCGTTATTGCGCACGGGGCTCACGACGGTGGGGCAGCCCGCGTACGACCTCGGTCACGAGAGCGCTCGCTTGCTCCTCAGCCGTATTCAGGGCTATTCGGGCTCAGCGAGGACCGTATTGCTCCCCACCACCTTGAACATAAGAGCGAGCTCAGCCCCGAGGAGCGGTCCTTTGAAGGCCACCGCCGGGCCTCGTCCCACCGGCTTACCCCTGCGGGGTGCCGGCCCGGGACGGCGAGCAACAAGAAGCCGGCGCTCCGGAGGAGGAGGATGATGAGCGAGGTGACCAAAGTTGTCACGATAGGCGAGATCTTGGTGGAAATCATGGCGAGCGAAAGCGGCGAGGGCTTCCGGCAGCCAGTCCAGCTGTTGGGCCCTTTCCCAAGCGGAGCGCCGGCCATTTTCATAGACCAGGTAGCCAAGCTCGGCCACCCCTGCGGGATCATCGGTTGCGTAGGAGACGACGACTTTGGCTGGGTCAACTTGGACCGGCTTCGACGTGACGGGGTAGACGTGGGCGCCGTGGAAGTGATGGCGGGCCAGACGACTGGCAGCGCCTTCGTGCGCTATCGCAACGACGGTGCTCGGGACTTCGTCTACAACATCAAGAACAGCGCGAGCGGCCGCATCCGTTTGACCAAAGAAGCTCTCGCGCTCCTCGTGGAGTGCGGCCACCTTCATGTTTCTGGAGCTTCATTGTTTTCAGACGAGATGGCCGGCACGGTGTTCAGAGCCATTGACGTGGTGAAGGGCAATGGCGGCACCGTCTCGTTTGACCCCAATGTGCGCAAAGAGGTTATGGCCGACCCCAAAGTCGTGACCGCGTTACGGGCCCTGCTTAGAAGATGCGATATTTTCCTTCCAAGCGGTGAGGAGCTCACCTTGCTGACCGAAGCCGGCGACCCCGCAGCGGCCGTGGAAGAGCTCCTCGCGTCCGGGCCAACGACGGTAGTGGTGAAGCGCGGCCTAGAGGGTGCCAGTTACTTTGGTGCGGATGGCCGTATCGACTGGGCTGCGTACCCCGTCGAGGGGGTAGACCCCACAGGCGCTGGTGACTGTTTCGATGCCACCTTCGTAACCTGCCGCCTCCAAGGTCGAGGGGTGGAGGAGAGCCTCAGTTACGCAAGCGCTTCGGGGGCTCGGGCGGTGAGCGTCCGCGGCCCCATGGAGGGCACTTCTGACATGTCCCAGCTGGATGCGCTAAGAGCCGGCCTGCCGACGCCCGGCTCGGGCCGCCGGCTCGCCAAATGGCTCGGTCGCGCCACGGGCATGACGGCCCTGGCCGGCATCACCTCTGTGTGCTCGGCCCACCCGATAGCCCTGGAGGCCTCCATGGTGGAGGCAGCTTCTCGTGGCCTGCCCGTCCTCGTCGAGGCGACCTGTAACCAGGTCAACCATCAAGGTGGCTACACCGGCCTCACTCCGGCCGCCTTCCGAGATTTCGTGTACGACATCGCCGAAAAAGTTTCGTTCCCTCGCGAGCGGATCCTGCTTGGAGGTGACCACCTTGGACCGAACCCATGGAGGGACCTGCCGGTCGAGGAGGCGATGAGGGAGGCAGAACTTATGGTCCGCGCCTATGTCGAGGCCGGCTTTGAAAAGATCCACCTCGACACGAGCATGGGCTGTCGCAACGAGGAGGACTACGTGCCCCCGGAGGTGACGGCAGAGCGAGCCGCAGGACTGGCTGTCGTGGCAGAGGGCGCGGCGGCAAGAGAGGGCACCACGCTGCGCTACGTGATAGGCACCGAGGTGCCCGCGCCGGGCGGCGCCCGAGAGGAGATCTCGGAACTGACGCCCACGACGCCCGAGGCGCTGCGCGCCACGCTGGCGGCACACCAGCGCGCTTTTGCTAAGGCGAACGTGGAGGCGGCATACAAACAGGTCATCGCGGTTGTGGCGCAGCCGGGCGTCGAGTTCGACGACCAAAAAGTCGTCGTTTACCGCCCGGAGGCCGCGACCGATTTGAGCGCGTCACTGGCCACTTTTCCGGGCTTAGTCTTCGAGGCTCACTCCACCGACTACCAGCCAAACGACGCCTTGGCGCAATTGGTGCGGGACGGGTTCGGGGTCTTGAAGGTCGGTCCGGCGCTCACCTTTGCGCTCCGCCAAGCGCTTTACGGTTTGGACCGGATAGCGGCGGAACTAGACGGCACCTGGTTCGAGCACTCGCTCAGGGCGGAGATGGAAAGGCAGATGCTGGCCGACCCGCGCCACTGGCAATCCCACTACCGGGGCGACGCGGACCGGCAGCGGTGGCTCCGCCACTTTAGCCTTAGCGACCGAGTTCGCTACTACTGGCGTTACCCCGGCCCAGAGGCTGCGGTGGGCCGGTTGATGGGCTTCTTCGGCGAAATGGACATACCCGGGCCACTCCTGGACGAGTTCTTGCCGGCACTATCCGCGCTGGTCGTCCATGGGGAGGTGGCGCCGAGGGCGCGCCAACTGCTCTTGGAAGCGGTCCGCCATGTGCTGAGAGGGTACACGGCGGCTTGCCTGCGCGGCCCTGGTCTCCGCTAATGGCCGACATTCAGCGGGGGGCGGCAGTGCTCTCCCGTACCACCAGGTCGGTGGCGAGCTCAACGCGGCGCTTCTGGGGGCCGCTTTCGGCAATCTCCAGGAGTATGCCTACTGCCACCGCCGCCATCTCCGTGAGAGGTTGGCGGACCGTCGTCAGGGTCGGCGTGCTCCACTCTGCCAACGGGATGTCGTCGAAACCGACAACGCTCACGTCGTCTGGTACTCGCAAGCCGGCTTCGCGCGCCGCTCTCAGGACACCCAAGGCGGCGAGGTCGTTGCCAGCAAAGATTGCACTCGGCCGGTCCCGTAGCTCAAAGAGGATCTTGGCTTGTTCATAGCCGGCCTTGACGCGGAAGTCGCCCGGGCGCACCAGTTGCTCGTCCACGCGAAGGCCGGCGCGCTCGAGAGCCCCGCGATAGCCGTCGAGGCGCGCACGACTGCAGAGCAGGGCGGGCGGGCCAGTGATTATGGCTATGCGGCTGTGCCCGAGCTCGATCAGGTGGTTGGTCGCGGCCAAGCCGCCCGACCAGTTGGTCGCCCCCACCGAGCTTACTTCCGGTCCCGGTTCCGCCGTTGGGTCGATGACGACGAAGGGCAACCCACGGGCCAGGAGCTGACCTCGTTGGCGTTCGGTGATCTGAGAGAGCAGGAGGATGATCCCTCGCGTGCCGCGGGAGGTTATGTGGTCAAACCACACGCGGCGCTCGTCGCCTTCGGAGAGGGCGGTGAAGGCAACAGTCAAGCCTTCTGACTGAGCGGCAGCGGCTGCGCCGCGGATGATCTCGGTCGCCCACGGGCTGTCGAAGTCGTTGAAGACGACGTCGATGAGCTGCGCGGCGTCCGTATTGGGCCTCCTTCGGTACCCCGAGCTAACCAGCACTTCCTGCACGAGCCGGCGAGTACTCGCCGACACGTCTGGTCGGCCGTTCAACACCTTCGAGACCGTGGCCGTCGACAGGCCGCTTTCTTCGGCGATCTGGGCTATCGTCACGCGGCCCCGGCCCCTCCTGCCGTCTTCGGGTAACGCCTCCCGCGCTAACGGCAACTTCGCCAACCGTTGGTCGGCGGACGTCGATGCGCGCGTCTGTGCGGATGGCATGCCAGTACAGATGATAGCGGCATGTTTCGGCGGCACACGGTGACACGTTCGGTCCCATGCGACGCCGGTGTGACCTCTCCAACGCCGGCAAGGGACCGAAATGCCACTCAAAGCAGCGAGCCCACTGCTCAACGCCTATCTACTGGCCGGGCGGGCCCTGTCTGGCGGCTGCTAGAAGAGGTCCGGTTGGCTTGACAGACCGGTCTGACCACGGTATGTTGCCAGATCGTAACATCTAACATATATACCCGAAACCTTTCGGTTGGGTTGTAAAGCCCGCCGGCGGGCCGAGGGAAAGAGCGGCCCCTCTCCCGAGGAGCCGTCAGGGATCC
>JAJZYO010000301.1 GCA_021798075.1 Actinomycetes bacterium | reverse complement strand
GGGTTCACGACGGCCGCCACCGAGCACTTCCGCGTCCGGAACGCCGAGGGCAGGAGCTCGCCGCTCCAGCAGTTCGCCCTCGATTACGACCTCGTCTGGGAGTCACCAGCGCCGGGTACCGAGGAGCGGCTGGCGTTGCACGGGAGCCGGCTCCGTAAGACCTACGTGGCAGCTGCCTACCGGGCAGTTGGAGGCGACATCGCGGCGACAGCGCACGCCGCCGGGAACACTCCTCCGGTCGCGATGCGCCATTACGGCGACATCGCCTCGCTCGGGCCGCTGCACGCCTGGACCGTGAGCGACGCGCTCTACGAACGGGTCGAAGCCGCCCGGGCCGGTGCCCGCTCGGGAGGGGCGCCCGTGGTGGTCGGCACCCGAGCTTCGTCGGCACCGGAGGCTGGGAAGCCGAGCGCCGGCCCGGGGCTCCTCGAGGTGCAACTGGCAGGCTGCCGTGGTTTTTTCGACAGCCCCTTCGGCACTGCTGGCGAGGGTTGCCCTGTCAGCTTCACCGGCTGCTTGCAGTGCCGCAACGCTGTTATCAGCGCCGGGAAGCTCCCAGCGGTCGTCACCTACCTCCACCACATCTTGGGCCAGCGGTTCTTGATGGGCGAAGAAGAGTGGTGCGAGGCCTGGGGGGCTGACTTCGTCCGCATCGTCGACGACGTGCTCCCGCGCTTCGACGAAGCCACCCTCGCGGCAGCCCAGGAGCAAGCCCGGAGCGCCGACGGCGCCGGCTTCTACCTGCCGACCGTGGCAACCGCCCGGAGGTACCGCCATGGCTGAGGGCCGCCCGGCCGCCAGCCAGCGGGCGGAAAAGAGGAGGCTCGGCTCGGCGTGTTGGGCTGACTGGGAGCCGGTCTGCCCACTGCCCGGCTGGGAGGCACTGGGGCTGCCACGTTTTGGCGATGACCGTTGGGACTTCCGCGCCCACCCTCACGCCATCGACAAGGCCTGCGAGCAGGACTGGATCTACGACTGGAGGCGGGCCCCCAACCCGGCTCACGAACTGGCGATGCGGGAGTTCGCCATGGGCCGCATGAACCGACCCCTACGCCTGCCCTGTGCGGGCCGGTTCACCTGGCCGCCCTCCACTACGCTGCTCCATCTGCGGTCCTTGGAGCCGTTCCTCGCCTGGCTGGGCACCAACCTGGCGGGCAAGCCGCTCGAGGCAATCGACCAGGGCGACCTCAACGTGTACGCCAAGGAGGTGCTCGCTGGCCGGGGTGGCCGGAGCTACAAGTACAACCGGCTCCGTGCCGTACAAGTTTTTTTCGCTTACTTCACCGTTGCTGCCAGCTCCGAGCACGCAGGTGACCGCCTCGAGCTTTGCCTGGTGACCGACCTGGTCCCCTGGGCCGGCAAGGCGGTGACAAGCGTGATCGGTCGCAACCGGCGGGACCAGAACCGCACGCCCCGTGTACCGCCGGCGGTCATGGACCCGTTGCTCCGCTGGGCGTTGTTCTACGTGGAGGTAGCCGCCGCTGACATCCTCGCCGCCCATCGGGAGCTTCAGTCCTACCCCTGCGACGCCGCTTACGGCTATGGGACAGACGACTATGCCGACCGCCTCGACCGCTTCCTCGCTGGCCACAGGGTGCCCATGCTCGCCGGAGGCAAGCTGGCGCTCACTCACCTCGCTATGGCCGCCCGGCTGCCGCGACGCTGGCTCCAGGGCCGCCATGCCCGTTGCCAGATCGGAGCGGCCGGACGTGAGCACGGCACCGAGATAGTCGATTGGGCCTGCTCGGGCGAGGAGATCTGTCGGTCGGTCGAACAGTTCGTCGCCGTACGTCGCCGCTCTGGCCGGGGCATCCCCGTCTACGACCTACCCGAGGGCGGGAGGGCCGGTCGCAAGGACATCGGCGATGTCAACGTCGCTTTGTGCCTCGCGATGTGCGGGTACTACATGCCAGCCGCCCGCCACTGGCGGGAGGCGGCCTCTGTCCTGGAGGCTGCCCGAGCCGAACTGGGCGGCGAGCCGGGCGGGATGGGCACAGCAGTCTCTGCCGGCCCTGAGACCGGCCAGCCCTGGCGGGGCCGGTTCTCTCCGGCTTCGCTCGCCTTCGAGTCCAGGATGCTGCAGACAGCTAGTTTCCTCGTAACTACCTACCTTTCGGGCATGCGGGGTGACGAGGTGCTCGCGCTCCGGGCTGGCTGCTGCCGCCAGGACACCACCGCCGACGGCCTCATCTACGTGTACCGCCTCCAGAGCACGCTCAGCAAAGGCCAGCCAAAACCGACTACCGCGAGCTGGGTGGTCACCGAGCATGTGCACCGTGCCGTCGGGGTCCTCGAGCAGTTGCCTCGGCTGCCGAACCGCAGCGATGCCCGGGCCAGCGAGGGGGGCCTCACCGTTCGCGCCCGCCGCCGGGCCGACCGTCTCTTCCAGTTCGGCAACGACCTGCACGGTGCGATCAGCTCGTTCGTCGCCCACGTGAACGAGCTAGTGGGCCACGACCTCCTTGATGGCCGTGGCGTCAACGCCCGGTCCCTGCGGCGGACCTTGGCCTGGTACATCGCCCACCGTCCCTTTGGCACGACTGCATTGGCCATCCAGTACAAGCACGTTCATGCCACGATAAGCGAGGGCTACGTCGGCTTTGCCGACAACGAGTTCAAAGAGCTCCTCGTCACCGAAGCTGTCGAAGCCGAGCTCGAAGCACTGGCCGAGCGGCTACTTGCCCGCCAGGGTGGGGCTGGGATCGTCCGGGCCGCCGAGCCGAGCCGCACCTCCAGGCGTCTCGACGAGATCGCCCGCGACACCGCCCGGTTCCCCGGCCTTGTCGACCCCGACGGCCACTACGAACACCGCCTGCTGCGTGACGAGCACCTCACTTATCACCTAGGCGGCTGCGCCAACTGCGCCTTCGACCCTGCCTCCAGCCTGTGCAACCCGGGCGGCACCCACCCCGTCATGGCCCACTGCCGCTGGTGGGAGTGCAGCTGTGCCGAGCACCTGCCCGAGCACCTGGCAGCTGTCGAGGACGCGATCGCCGAAGCCCGCCGCCATCTCCGGCTCCAGAGGCTCCCAGCCCCCCAACGCGAGGTCCTCCGCCACCAGCTCGAGGCCATGGAGGCCAAGCGTCACGCCATCATCGAGGCGAACCATGGCCCGTGACGAGAGAGCTGACCGCATTGCGGTCCGCCGTGCTGCCGAGCGTTGCCTCGCCGACGACGCCAGCCGGAACGTCGCCGCATTGGCCAAGGCGTCGGGCATCCCCCGCGCCACGCTCTACCGCCGCTACAGCGACCTCGTCGAGGCCTTCGCACGGCAGTGCGCGCAAGCCGACGTAGGCCAGAGCACCGTCGCACTCCTCCGCTCCGAGCTGGCCGAGCTCCGTGAGCACGACCGGCTCCGCCTCGACCGCATCGAGGCGCTCGAGGCCGAGAACCATGCGCTGCTGAACGCGGCCCGGCTGCTGGAGGCCGAGAACGCCGAGCTGCGGGCCGCCCACGACGAACACCGCGCTGCCCGGATCGTCCCCTTCGACCGGCCCACGCCCAGGACGGACGTCGGCGCCCTGTCGTGGGGACAGCTCCGCGCCGAGCACCTTGCCCTCATCCAAGAGCACGCCGAGACGAAGGCCGAGCTGTACCGCGCTCGAAAAGCGCTCACTCGCCTCAAAGCCAAACGGCAAGCGGAGCAGCGACCGTGACAAGCATCTCGGCCACACGGCAAGCGGAGCAGCGACCGTGACAAGCATCTCGGCCACACGGCAAGCGGAGCAGCGACCGTGACAAGCATCTCGGCCACACGGCAAGACGGTCATCAGGGCACCCACGAGAGGTACCACCGACAGTGAGCGCCCAGCAGTCTGGAAATGAGACATTATCAAACTGGAGGGATAAAGGCGAACACCACCCGCCGGTATCTCAGGGTCGACGTCGCTCACCTGCGCCCGTTGGCGTTGGAGGTGCCCGATGGCCGTTGAGATCACTCCCGACGGCGCGTTCCCAGAGCTGT